>CAYQTM010000009.1:0-13999 GCA_964420355.1 uncultured Opitutales bacterium | reverse complement strand
CCAGGGGCGACAATGGGCTCCCTTGGAGCTTTGGTTTTCTCGGCCATAGAAGCGCAAGATTCACGCGCTGCAGCCCGCAGGTCAAGCAGGATTGCAGGCACTCACTGAGGATTGTGTTGTCGATCCGCCCTCAGTCGCTCAGCAGCGGATTGGCGATAGGCTCAACATGGGCTTCGACCGAGGTCAGAAAAGGATACTTCTCCAGCAGCAACGAGCGATCCCTTTGCCATTGGTCGCTCATCTCATGATACCCACCAGCAGGAACCACCATGCCGAAAATATTTTTCCCGAACAGGCTGGTGGCCTGAATCTGCCCGACGTAAGTTGCCTGACCCGGGCGAATCGTAAAGAGAATGCTGAACTCCTCGCGCGCCGACCAAGTCGATGAACTGTATCCGCCCGCCGAATAGAAATGAAAATCATAGAACTCGTAAAGGCCAGAGGGTAAAGGGATAAGGAAAACGTAGCCTTTCCCATCAGGCACCTCAATGCTCATATCCTCCAGATAACCCGCAAAAAGCATCCGGCCAACGCCGACATCGCCCCTTATCTGCGGCTCGACATCAAAAAGAGAGCGGAAATTGAAACCGTAGCTCGAATAGGGAGGGTGCTTGGGGCGCATACCCATGATAGAGGTCGGCTCGCGACCCGAAAAGGCAAAGGATCCTACCAAATAGCCCACAGGTCGCGAATCATCCGCTTCAGCTTCACTGGTGCCCAGTCGATAAGCCTGAGCCTCTTTTGCGCTCATACTGCTTACATCCTGATAGGTCTTGCACCCCATACCTAAAAAGCTGCTGGCACACACCAGCAAAACACTCACGAAACAGCGTATCATAGCCTATCCAGCGGACAAGAAGCTCAAGGCTTAAGCGGCAATTATGTGCTTGGCGGAATGGGTTTCGCAAAGCCTTGTAACGGAGAGGCATGCGTCATCATTGTAGATTTCGCTGCTCTGAAAATAAATCCTCGCCGCCGACACAGGGCGACTATCGGCTCCATTGGATCTTTCGTTTTCTCTGCCATAGAAGCGGCAAGATTCGCGCGCAGAAGCCCATAGGTCAAGCAGGATTGCTGTTGAGATTCGCGGGGCGATGCGCACACTGCGATATATGCCGCCGAAGCGCACCAGTGTTCTCGACCGGATTTTGGGTCGTCTGGAAGATCTCGATACGGTGAATCTGACCAATCTGGTCGAGCGCCTAAACCGGGAGCGGCGGCTGATGGACACTATTTTCCACACCATTCAGGATGGAATTCTGGTGATCGACAGCAACGGCATCATCCAATACGCCAACCAGGCGGGGATGCGGCTGATCGGTTTGAAAGACAAGGACTTGGGGGCGTCGGTGCTCTGGCGGCTGGTGCCCGATCTGGCGCGCTCGCTCGACCTCGAGGCGCTGGAGTCCGGCGAGCCAGAGGAGCGGGTGCACTCGCGCGAGATCGAGATTTCCTACCCCGAGCGCCGCTTCGTGCGCCTCTACATGGTGCCGATCGCCGCGCAGTTCAGCAGCACCAGCGCGCGCGGGTTCACCGTCGTGCTGAGCGATGTTTCCGAGGAAAAAGTCTCGACCGAGCAGATGATCGAGAGCGAGCGGATCGCCTCGATCATGATGCTGGCGGCGGGCGTGGCGCACGAGCTGGGCAACCCGCTCAACTCGCTGAAAATCCACCTGCAACTGATCGAGCGCAAACTCAAGCCGCTGGCCGCCGATCTCGAAAACCCCTCGGCGCTCGACAAGCTCAAGCGCAGCCTCGACGTTTGCAGCAGCGAGGTCGAGCGGCTCGATGGCATCATCGAAAACTTTCTCACCGCCATCCGCCCCGCGCCGCCCGACTTCCGCGACCTCAATTTGTTTCCGTTAGTCGACGAGGTGCTGCAAGTGCAGGAGGGCGTGCTCA
Organism: uncultured Opitutales bacterium; assembly: GCA_964420355.1. GTDB lineage: Bacteria > Verrucomicrobiota > Verrucomicrobiia > Opitutales > JABSRG01 > CAYQTM01. Next base: position 12,097 of record CAYQTM010000009.1, on the reverse strand, counting down.
AGGACTTGGAGATCGAGGTGGAGGTCGACATGCCCGCGCAGCTCCCGGTCATTCCTGGCGATCCTAACCAGATCAAGCAGGTGCTTTTCAACATCATCAAGAATGGGATCGACGCGATGGGTCAGGGCGGGCGACTCTACCTGCGCGGGCGCGCCGATGACCGCGCCGTCTATCTGCAAATCCACGACAGCGGCACGGGCATCCCACAGGAGGAGGTCTCAAAAATCTTCCGCCCCTATTACACGACGAAAAAGGGCGGACACGGCCTCGGCATGATGATCGTCCAGCGCATCATGCGCGACCACGCCGGCCAGATCGGCATCGACAGCAAGCCCGGCAAAGGCACCGCCGTTACCCTACAATTCCCCCGAAAAGGCCCCCGCACCCGCCTGCTGGAGTCCTGAGTCGCCGGACATTTAATTTGCCTCACGCAAAGGCGTAAAGGGTGAACCGCGCAGGATAAGCCTGATTGAATAAGCGAGCGGTTTTTGTGGGGAAAATACTTGTTCGATGTGGTCGACCTGATGAAGCGGAAAGCTGCTTGCAGTCTCATCTAAACGCAGAGAGCGCAAAGACGCAAAGGCGCTGAGAGATAAAGAACGGCTTGAGTTTACGGCGTTCTCGAAATTCAATGCTATCAGAGCAGAATAATTCCGCTGAGTCATTCCTGCAATCCAACTGTGCGTTACGGCCTCTGCGTCTCCGCGCCTCTGCGTTCTCTGCGCTAAAAAGAAAGCTGCTTAAAAATTATGCATAATCGGATTTTCAGAGGCCAAAATCATGGCGTCCAATTACACGCCGCTGGCGGCCTCGGGCGCGCAGAGGTCATTAGCTCGGGGGCACGGCTGCGATAGCTTCTGAGTGGGAAAGGCGGTGGCGGCTCCAGAGGATGAGGGCGAGGCCTCCAAGGAATAAGAAGATAGAGTAGAATTGACCCCGGCTCATGCCGAGGATGAGGCTGGCGTCGGGCTCGCGAAAGAGTTCGCCGAAGATGCGGACGAGGGCGTAGAGGCAGAAGAATTCGCCTGCCAGTCGCCCGGCGCGAAGCTTTTCGGGTGAGCTGAGCCAAAAGCGCGCTTGCAGGTAGAGCAGCGGCAGGAGGCCTTCTAAAAAGGCGGCGTAGAGCTGCGAGGGGTGGCGCGGGTAGAGCACGGCGCGCCCCAACTCGCGCACGAAGACGGGCTGGCTGTCCGGAAAGATAACCGCCCAGGCGACCTTGGCCGGACGTCCCCAAAGCTCGCCGTTGATGAAGTTGGCGAGGCGCCCGAGCAGGAGGCCGATGGGGGCACTGGCGACAATCAGGTCGCCGAGGAAGGGAAAATCGACCCGATGCCGCCAGGCAAAGAGCACCACCGCCGCCGCCACGCCGAGTATCCCGCCGTGGCTGGCCATCCCGCCCTCCCAGACGCGGAAAAAAATCAGCGGGTTGGCGAGGAAGTCGCCGAGGTCGTAGAGCAGCATGTAGCCGAGGCGCCCGCCGATCATCACCCCAAGCACGATGTAGGTCATCAGGTCGAAGATCCGCTCCGACCCCAGCGGCGAGCGTCCGCGCCGCCAATACAGCCACAAGAGCAAGCCCGCCAGCACAAATCCCAGCAGGTAAGCCAGCCCGTAATAGCGGATGCCGTCGACCGGCCAGCCTTCAGGAAACTGCACCAAAAAGGGACTCAGGTCATGCGTCCAGAAATCCCCCTCCGGCAGCGCATCCCGAGATACGAAAAAATTAGACCAGCCCAGCGACTGCCCTTTAGAAAGCCACTCGACCGCCCCGCTCATGCAGACCAGACCCCGCGATCAGGAACTTTTCTGCGAGCTGACCGGTGCCGGATCGGGGGTGTCCTTCTTTTTGGACTCCTCGGGATCGCTGTGCATCGCGGTCTGAATGTCGGTCTCGATGTCGCGGGTTGCCTTCTTGAACTCATTCAGCGACTTTCCAAACGAGCGGAAAAGCTCCGGAAGCCGCTTAGCCCCAAATAGAAGCAGAATGATCACGAAAACGATCAGAAGCTCTGGCATCCCGATGTTCTGAATTAAGGCTGGCTGGACAAGATTCATTAGAAGTAATAGTTAGCAGATCCACCCACCAAAGTAAAGCCCAACATAAAAATCGCGGATCGGAGTTCAGGGCTCTTTATCTGGCCGGCATGAATGGCTGATAGTCTAAAACTTAGCATTTGTGCTGAACAATCCTTCGGCAGACTGCATTTTAAGATTGGGCGATTGCCCTCATGAGCAAAAATCAACGACTTACACCACTGGAATAAGGAGTCCTGGCGTGGCGGGTTGGGGGAGGACAATCCCCTTGCAAGACGTAGTGCTTGCGCTACTGTTCGAGCAAGGCGAATTTGCCAGTGCCGACCTATCGGTGGGCGAGCTTGATGATTCAATGAAGGATGGCCAGCAGTCCGCAGGGAGTGAAGGTGAGGCGCATGCCGCTGGCGGGCGGCGGTGGGCGCTTCGGGATTTAGTCGATCTGGAGACGGCGCTGGAGGCGGATCGCGAGCGCTCGCCGGATGAGGTCGAGGCGCGGGATCGGGCTTGGGCGCAGGCTTTGCCGCCAGGCGCGGCTATAGCGAAGCGTCCTGAGCGGCTGCGGTGGTGGGTCGAGGGCGTGGTGCGCGCCGATGGCGAGGCCGAGACGCCGGGTGATCGGGTGGCGCAGGCGGGCGAGCTGCTGGGGCGCGGGCTGGGGCTGGCGGGTGTGGTGCTCGGGGCGATCACCGGGGCGGGCGTGCTGCGCTATCAGGGCGAGGCACCGGTCAATGTCAACGGCTTCCTCTTTGTGCTGATTTTGCTACAAATTGTGCTGCTGGTGGGGTCGCTGCTGGGCGTGCTGCGCCTGCGGATGGCGCGGCGCCCGGGGCTGATTAGCGGGGCGCTGGGGTCGCTCTGGGAGTGGGTACTGGTGCGCTTTGAGCGCTGGCGCGATCGCGCGGGTCAACAGGTGGCGCTGCCCTCGGCGGCGAGCGGGCTGGGCGTGTTTTACCGCTATCATCGCGATGTGGCGGCCTATCGAGTGCTGCGGCTGGGGCAGGTGTTTGGGATCGGGTTCAACCTCGGGGCGATCACGGCGATCTTCCTGATTTTGCTGGTGGCGGATCGCGCTTTTGGCTGGCAGTCGACCCTGATCCAGACCCCCGAGACTTTTCACCGTCTGGTCGAGCTGCTGGCGGTGCCGTGGTCGGGCTGGCTGCCCGCTGCCGCGCCCTCACTGGAGGCGGTCGAGGGCAGCCGCATCATCCTGAAGGAAGGGGTGGCGGCGCTGGAGACCCCCAATCTGATCGCCTGGTGGCCCTTTCTGGTGATGGCGGTGGTGGTTTACGGGCTGCTGCCGAGGGTGCTGCTCTGGGCGGCCTTCTGGGGACTGGAGCGGCGGGCGCTGGCGCGGCGCAGCTTTAACGGACTGCGCTATGAGGATCTCGACGACCGCATTCAGGCGGCGCGCTCGCAGGTGCAGACGGGCGTGGCCGACCGCCAGTGGCTCGATGCCGCCGAGCCCGCGCCGACCGAAGCCCCGGCCACGACCACAAGCGGTGGCGAGCCACGGCGCGCCTATACCCTGCTGATCGACACCGACAACGCCGCGCCGGAGGCCGCTCTGGTGCGCGCGGTCGAGGCCGCCTGCAAGGGTCGGGTCGAGGCGGTCAGCCGGGTCGAGGCGCTGCTCGAAAGCGGGATCCGCCCCGAGCGCGTGGCGCTGGTGGTAGAGTCCTGGGCGGCTCCGGTGGCGGAAGACTTGGAACGGGTGCGGCAGGTGCGCGCCGCCCTGCCCGCCGACGCGCCCATCCGGGTGCTGCTGCTGCCGATTCCCGGTCAGGCCGCGCCCGATGCGCGCTGGGAAGCCCACTGGAAGCGCTTTCTGGCGCAGGCGCGCGACCCCAACCTGAGCGTCAGCCCGCTGCACATCGAACCGGAGGCCACCCAATGAGCCGCATTCCGAAATACGCCATCGTCGGCCACCCTAACGAGGGCAAGAGCTCGGTCGTCGCCACGCTGGCCGAGGATGACAGCGTGCGGATCAGCGATATGCCCGGCGAGACCATCGTCTGCCGCCCGGTGCCGCTGCGCCTCGATGGCGAGGACTGCATCCACTTTGTCGATACGCCGGGCTTTCAGAATCCGCGCAAGGTCGAGGCGATTTTCGCGCAGGCCGTGCAGCAGGGGCAGAATCCGCTGGCCGCTTTTTTCGAGCAGAGCGAAGGCGACGAGAGCCTGGCGCACGACCGCGAGCTGCTGCGTCCGCTGGCCGAGGGCGTGGGCGTGATTTACGTCGCCGATGGGAGCCGTCCGCCGGGAGCGGTTGACCGGGCGGAGATCGAGATTTTGCGGCTGTCAGGGCTGCCGCGCATCGCGATTCTCAACCTCAAGCGCGAGGCCGAGGAGTGGAAAGCCGCCTGGATTGCGCTCTGTCAGCGGGCGTTCAATGCCACCCGCGAGTTCAATGCGCACCAGGCACCCTTCGAGGCGCGCCTGCGCTTTCTGGAAAATTTGCGGGTGATCGACAGCGCCAACGAGGCGGCGCTGGAGGCGGTCATCGCGCGCATGAAGGCCGACCGCACCGCGCGGATCGGCGCCCTCGTCGAGCGCCTTTGCGAGTGGGTGGGCGAGGCGCTGCACCACCAGTGCGTGCTCGATTTCCACGGCGGCACCTCGCCCGAAGCTGCCCGCGAACGCGCCCAGCGCCACTACTGGGAGGAGCTGGATCGGAAGGAAAAACGGGTCTGGCAGGAGCTGCGCACCACCTTGAAGCACAAGCGCCTGAAATTCGACTTCAAGGACGACCGGCTGCTGGCCGAGGGCATCGGCTCGGAGCAGACCTGGCAGGTGCTGGGGCTCACTCGGCAGCAGTTGGGCATCGCCGCGACGCTGATGGGCGCGGGCGGCGGCGTGGTGGCCGACAGCATGGCCGCCGGGCTGACCTTTGGTGTGTTCACGGCGCTGGGCGCGGCGGGCGGCGCGGCCTCGGTCTGGCTGTTTGGCGGCGGCCTGCCCAAGGTGAAAGTCGCGGGTCTGCGGCTCGGCAGCGACCGCTTGGTGATCGGCCCGAGCGACAGCCCGCAGTTCCCCTTCATCCTCCTCGACCGCTCCCTGCTCTACCTGCGCATCCTGCTCGACCGCACCCACGCCCGCCGCGACCCCGTCACCCTCGACCCCGAAGACGAGGCGATCAAGCTCGGCATCGTCGCCCGCCTCCCCGACTCCGACCGCAAGGCCATCGCCCGCTGGGCACGCAGCATCCGTCGCCACAAAGCAAACGCCACCCAAAGCGAAGAAGCCCGAGCCGTCCAGACGATTTTCCATGATTTACTCGTTGCTACGATCAATAACATAAAAAAGCACCCATAATCTAGCTGCAGTGTTTCTTGAGTCTCTTGCAGATTGATGCACTGGGTACTGTTAACATAGCGTCGGAGCGGTGTAAGATGCCATCGGAGTCATGTGAGATTGCATCAGAGCGCCGTGAGCTGTCATCGGAGTCGTGTAAGTTGGCATCGGAGTCGTGTAAGCTGTCATCGGAGTCGTGTAAGTTGGCATCGGAGCGGTGCAAGATGGCATCGAAGTCATGTAAGTTCGCATCGGAGCGGTGCAAGATGGCATCAGGAGGCTGTGAGATACCGTCCGAAGGGTCTAAGAATGCGGCAGAGGGATGCAAGATGCGGTCAGAGTGGTGTAAGATGCCGTCCGAAGGGTGCTGGCTTGGCTGGGCGAATGCGATGCGGTGCATCTGGAGGTGCCTGAGGAGGGTTGAGAAAGACTTGCTCTTGTGGTCGAAGGCCGTTTGAACAAGAAGCATGAAGTTTGTCCTGCTGGTTCTTGCTCTTTTGTGTAGTCTGGGAAATGCTGTCTTGAACGGCAAGCCGCTTGAGCCGGTCATCTTCTATGCGCCTCTTGCTGATGCCAAAGAGAAAGGTCAAACTCATATTGCCTTGAGCAAAGCGCTCGGCGAGGCTCGAGAGCAAAAGAGACCGTTACAGATCGCTACCGGAGAATACCGGTTCAAAGGCGCGGCCTTAAAGATCCATTCTGGGGTGACCATCGAAGGCGCGGGCACGGGGTCGACTCAGTTGGTTTTGGGCGATGATGCGGGACACAACTTGCTGGAGGTTGTGGGGGCGGAAAATGTGACGATCCGGGGAATTCATTTTGATGGCAATCGTGGCAAGCAGAAGGGAGGGGAGCGTTACAGCATTTTCATCCAGAACAGTCGCGGGGTGGTGATTGAGGACTGTGTGTTTGAAAACGGGGTGCATCTGCGGGTGGCGGGGAGTTCCAGCAATGTCGTGATCCGGAACAATCGGTTTTCTGGAGGGAAATATGCCTTGGCGACTCAGGGGGGAAGCGCAGAGCAACCCGTAACCGATGTGCAGTTTATTGGAAACTACGTCGAAAACACCCAAAACGAGGGAGTGGACATCAACCACCATACGGTGCGGGCTCTCATTGCGGACAACCTGTTTTTTAATTGTCATGTGTCTCGGGATGGCAAGGAGACGCGCAACGAGGTGATCGATATCGGTGGTGGGCGTTGCGAGGACATTCTGGTGACGGACAATGTGATCGACTGCAATGGGCAGGCGGTCCAGGGGATTTATGTTAAGCTGGGCAGTGAGCGGGTCATTATATCCGGCAATGTGATCCGGCGCTGTGGTGTGGAGCCGTCCGGTGGCGGCGCGATTCAGGTGTCCAACAGTCACGAGGTGTTGATTTCAGAGAATGTGATTGATGGGGCGCTGCGGGGCATTTTGGTGGCGAATGCGACCCTGACCCACCCTTGCCGGAACCTGAGCATTCAGAATAATATCGTTCGGGGTGTCGCGATTCATGGCATCTTGATCAATCCGGGCGGAGTCGATGGTCTGCACATCCAGAACAATCAATTATTCGGGGGCGAGCGAGCGAGTGGCGTGGGGATCCTGCTGCGTGAATGCGCTCATTTTTTGGTGACGGGCAACTCGGTGCGCGGGTTTCAGGGAGCGCAGATCGAGGTGAACAGCAGCTGCAGGCGTGGCCTTGTGGCCCAGAATGTGCTGACGGCTGGCAGTGAGGGGAAGACCCTTTCCGTGGGTGGCAAGGAAACGGTTCAGCGGGACAACCTGATTTACGAGCGGTGATCCTTACAACTGGGCAAGCAGTTGGCCAACTTGGGCTTCGTCGAAGGGCTTGCTGTAGCTTAGGGAGGGTCGGCTTTGGGGGCTGAGCAAGTCCTTCATATTTGCTGCCATCTGCTTGCGGTTGGCAAGAGGGGTCATCACTCCACTGGCGATGTGGTCTCCGAAAACGGCCAAGCCGACAGGATCGATAATGCCGACGGGTATATGCAGATCCGTGGCCTCAAAAGCCAGAGTAGACCAACTGGTGAGGACGGCATGGCAGTGGGGGAGCAGGTCGAGCAGCGGCAGTTGGGTGGCTTCTTCAACGTTACAAACTCCGGCTCCCGACTGATCCAGAAATGCGCGATACTGCGGGGTCAGATGGGCTGAGCGCGGGTGTAGCCGCAGTAGCCACAGCCAGGAAGATGGACTTTGGGCGATGGCATCCGTCAGGTGTTTTGGGAGCAAGTGCAGTTCCTCATCCTGGATGACCAGATCGGGTTGGTGGGCGATGAGGATGACTTTTTCGGCTTTGGAGATGCGTTGTTGTATGGGATGGTTCTGTGACGGACTCTCCTGCGAAGTGCAGGCGGGGCTTGGCACTGCCGTTTTGGGGATAATTTTACCGGTTGAGCAAACGTTCGGAGACCAGGGCAGGGTCGAGGCCTTCAGTAAGCCCCACAGTCGGCGCAGTATAGTTGAGTAAATGTTCGGAGACCAGAGCGAGGTCGAGAGCTGCTTGCTTAGGGCGTTCTGGGTCGGTTTACCCCAGCACCAAAAGTGGTCGGGTAAAAACTCGGATGCATGCGTGGCCACGGTGGCCATGTCGCTGAAGGGGCAGCAGGCATCCAGAAAGCCGTGTTGGATTTCCACCGTTTGAATGCCCAGAGCTTTGCAGGCGAGAACAAGCGGCTGCTTTTCGATATTGACGTAGCTCTGGAAAAAGGCGGCGCGGGGAGACAGGTGCTGTAGGATGGGAATGAAGCGTTCCGTTTTCAGCAGGATGGTTTTTATGCGGAAGAGGAGGCTGAGCGGGGCGTAGGAGAGGTCGATCTTTCTCTCTGAAAGCCATTGGTTCAGGTCGTCAACCTGCGCGAGAAAGGCATCTTGATTCGGCCAGTGGCGATAAAACTCATGGCGGCTAAGATGGTGATTGAGCCAAAAACTGGGATAGTGCGTTCCTTCTCCCAGAGCTGGAATGTCAAAGACGGTGAGCTTCTCGAAGCTGTAATCCTTGCCGTAATGGTCAATTAAGGGATCCAAATATTGGTCATAGAGGCCTTGTTCGCGGCGTTGTCGATAGTCCACAGCCAGGCTAAACAGGAGAAAATCAGTCTTTTTTGCATCGGCCCAGCGAGGCTTTTCGGGATCAGACTCGATGATTTCTGCCGCTTCTATAGAATGGCTCTGAAATTTGGGTTGGGGCGACCGCTCCGATCCATCCGTCTGCCCATTCGCTTGCACCCTGGAGTGGCTCTCGGTGCCAACGACTGCGCTATAAGCTTTATGCCGATACTCGGCCACACGAGCGTATACCAGAAACCGTAATACCGGCCACCAACACAGACCCCCGAGTTGCAGATTTTCAACCGGGTAGTCTGCCTCAATCGCGGCGACCGTTTGATAGGCTTGTAATGTATCCACGTTTACTGAGATTGTTCTCCTTGCTGCGCTTGCTGGGCGGCAAGCCGGGAATGCTGCACACGTTTTTCGAGCAGGATTGCCGAGGCCTTCGCTTTTTTATGCATAGTCAGCAACCTGCCAAGACGCGCAACCGCTCCCGCATGATCCAGAAATGTCGGCGGAGCATTCAGCAAATTTTCCAGTAGCAGTTCGTCATTTGCCTGACGCAGGGCATCGATCATCTTTACCAGATGCTGCATTGCGCTGGGTTCATGCTCCTCATCGAACAGCTTGAAAAAATTCACCGTCTTCAGCCCCAGAGTGTCGATCAAGGTGAAGGCGAGTTGCTCATGCTGGGCGATCGGATCTCCTTCCGCTGTTTCCGACAAAGCGTTGAGGAATTCGATGAGCCCCAAAGTGTCGCTGGCGGCTTCGAACAGACGAGGATCCTCGAAGTTCGTAAAGCCTCTGGGAACCTCATTGGGTCGCTCTCGGAGGTTGCCAAACAAGCGGTGCCAGCGTCCCCGCTCTGCGCTGGAGCTGGCGGGTGGTTCGATGATTTGTGCACTTCCGCCCCGAGCAACCGTGCGGGTGGATTCATTGACGATGTCTTTCAGGCTAATCCGTTGTGGAGAGGCATCCAACTCCAGACCCGTTTGCTCACAGTAAGCCCGGACTTCTACCAGAGAACTCCGGAAAAGCAGGTCGCGGATGTCTAAGGAAAAGCCATAGCGACCGCTTTTCATGCCCGCTTTCAGCAAGTCCGGGCGTAGTTCATTCAGCGGGCAGCGAGCCACTTCCAGCCCGTTGATCAAGATAACCATGCGCGTATTTTGGACGAGCTCTCTGTCTTCCGAGTAATACCATCCGCGCAACTTTCCACCATGCATACCCTCCAGACGACCGACACCCGCCTTGCGCTTGGGAGCGGATTTCGCGCGCAGAAGCCAGCCGATGAGGGGTGAGCCGGGCAGCTCCTGATTGGTGGTCTCATGAAATACGCGCAGATCCACAAAGCCAGCCGATAAATTGTGCAGGTGAAAGCAGGCACTGCCATCCCACTTCGTTTTCCAGTTAGGCACTGGGATTCCCCCAACAGTCAGGCGCAAGGGCAGCTTACTGGGCACGCGCAGAGTAATCTGCGTTCCAGGCTTTACACAGGTTCGCTCGATCTTTGAAATCGCGACCGGTTCGGAAAAGCTGAGCTGACCCAATCGCGGTGGCCGTGTTCTCTTGCTAAACATTATGACTATGTGCGAAGTGCGCAGGCTGCTTCGTTATCGGGCACTTGGCAAGAAGAACTTCCGCTTCATCGAGCACCCTGACGCCGGGCAGCGCACCGCGATCATTCCCTCCATAGTCGTCAGCTGCCACGCTTTGGAATCGACCCGCTGACCTGTATGAGTGACCTGCTCACCCGCCTGCCAACCAATGTGTCACCCAATTTAACGGCACACTACACTTAAGGATTTGATTGGTGATTGCCGACGGCCAGCCCGCTTTTGGCCTTGATGTGGGCGGCGAAAACCAAGAAGCTAGGGGCGTTCCCTCGACTTTCCTGTGATCCGTAAGACAACTCAGCGCGAAGCGATTGTGGAGGCCTTCAAGAAGGCGCAGCGTCCGCTGACCCCGGCGGAGCTTTACGAGCTGGCGTCCGCGCGCGCGCCCTCGCTGGGCTTGCGGACGGTGTATCGGCACATTCAGGGGCTGCTGGAAGAGCAGCAGATCATTGGCGTGCACTACCCCAGTCAGCCCCTGCGCTACGAGGTGGTCGATCAGCGGGGCAGTCGCCCGCACTTCATCTGCCGCGCCTGCAACAAGACCTACGATCTCCCGATCGAAGAGCCCGCCGTCCCCTTCCCCGAGGTGCCGGGCTTCCGCTTCGAGGGTCACGAAGTCATCTTCTACGGCTGCTGCGATAAGTGCGCCCAAAAGTAGCGCGGTCTTGCTCGGCATCCATGGGTCACGTTTGGGCGTTCTTGTTCTCGGAATCTGCCGCTTTGTCGGTTGCTTCTGGCTGCTCTTTGCTGGCGAAGGGGGGTTGGGTGGGGCGGCGTTCTTCGAGGTAGCAGGTTTCCGAGCCGTTTTCGTTGGGAAGAGCCGGGGCTTTAGGCAGGGTCAGCGCCGAGGGGCGCAGGACGTGCCGACCGGTGTTGGCGACCACCTGAATGGCGCGGTCGTCCCACAGCTCGATCATGTGGAAATCCTTTTCGTTGGTCACCTCCAGGTCGGGCAGGCCATGCTTTTTGAGCCACTTTTGCACCGCTGGGATATACTCGGGCTTGGAGGCGCGGGCGGTCATGATCTTGACCGTGTAGCCCTCCTCGATCCACAGTTTGACCCGCTCCAGCATTAGCGGCACGGGCTTGCCGATGTGGTCGAGCCCGCGCCAGTCGTCGCTGCGCGCCAGCGTGCCGTCGAGGTCAACCCCGATCCACGGCTCCGGATCTTGCTCCAGCGGTTCTTCGCCTTCGGTGGTATCGTGCACCGGCTCGGCCTCGGGTTCGGGCTGAGGCTTGCGGCCAAAGAGTCGACTGAAAAGATTAGGCATGTCTGCTGATTGACGATAAACGCCTTGCGCGCGAGGTCAACCGTTCCCGAAACCCGCGGCGATCAGAGGGCTTCCTTGGTGCTGGGCAGGGTGTCGCCCAGACGGGGATCAAGCTGGGTCGCAGCATCGAGCGCCCGCCCAAAGGCTTTAAACTGTGCCTCGGCGATGTGGTGCGGCTCGAAGCCGTATTCGAGCAGAATGTGCAGATTCGCGCCGCAACTGTTGGCGAAGGCCTGAAAGAACTCCTTGAGCATCAGGATGTTAAAGTCGCGCACATAGGGGTTCATCGTCTCCACTTTATACACAAAGAGCGCCCGCCCGGAGAGATCGAGCGCCACGCGCGCCAGCACCTCATCCATCGGCAGCAGGAAAAACCCGTAGCGGGTCAGCCCCTTTTGCTCGCCGAGCGCCACTTTGCAGGCCTCGCCGAGCACGATCCCGACGTCCTCAACCAGATGGTGGTAATCGACCTCCAGATCGCCCTTGGCCTCAACCTCCAGCCCAAAGCAGCCATGCCGCGCGAACAGCTCCAGCATGTGATCGAGAAAGGGCAGACCCGTATCGACCGCGATAGTGGCCGGCCCATCAAGGTTCAGCTTCAGCCGAATCTGTGTCTCCTTGGTCTCGCGGGAAATCTCCCCAATGCGCTCCGCCGTATCCATGCCGCGATGCTGAGCGCCGCTCGCCCGGAAGTCAAGTTACCGCTAGCCCGACGTTTAGTTCAGGAGGTCTCGACTGGAGGAAAGCGCTTCCATTCGCTTACTTTGAGTCCTCAGCGGCAGGATGCCGCTGCTCCCCTAGCCCTCGGCTTTGTGCATGTTGACGCCGATGT
>CAYQTM010000008.1:0-14297 GCA_964420355.1 uncultured Opitutales bacterium | reverse complement strand
GCCCGCAACGAGGCCGCCAAGGCTTTCGGCAACGACTCGGTTTACGTCGAGAAATACATCGAGGCGCCGCGCCACATCGAGATCCAGATACTGGCCGACGAACACGGCAAGGTGATCCACCTCGGCGAGCGCGACTGCTCGGTGCAGCGCCGCCACCAGAAGCTGATCGAGGAGGCGCCCAGCCCTTTCCTTTCCGACGATCTCCGCAAAAAGATGGGGCGCGCGGCGATCAAGGCTGCACAGGGCTGCAACTATCAGAACGCCGGCACGGTCGAGTTCCTGGTCGACAAGGAGGGTAACTTTTACTTCATCGAGATGAACACGCGCATTCAGGTCGAGCACGGCGTCACTGAGGAGGCGCTCGGGGTCGACTTGGTGAAGGAGCAGATCAACATCGCCGCCGGCAAGCCGCTTGGCATCGACCAACGGGACGTCAAGATCATCCGCCACGCCATCGAGTGCCGGATCAATGCCGAAGATCCCGCGCGCAACTTTGCGCCCAGCCCCGGCGAGATCACGCTCTATTACCCGCCGGGCGGCCACGGGGTGCGGGTCGACAGCCATATTTACGGCGGCTATCGCGTGCCGCAGCATTACGATAGCATGATTAGCAAGGTCATCACCTTTGGCCGCACGCGCGAGCTGGCGCTCGACCGCATGTATCGCGCCCTCAGCGAATACCTGATTCGCGGCATCAAGACCACCACCAGCTTTCAAAAGGCGATCATTCAGGATCCCGAATTCCGCGCGGGCAAGGCGACCACTAAATATGTGGAAGAATTTCTGGCGCGAACGCCCAAAGATCTATACGCTACCAAAAGCGAACCCACAGAGCAATGAGCACTGCCGAATCCCCCGAGAAAACCGAACCCCAGACCGTTCCTACCGTGACCGAGGAGAGCAACTCCCTCGGCAGCATCCAGATACAGCTCGGCGTCATCGCCAACATCGTGCGGCTGGCCGCGCAGGAGGTCGACGGCGTGTCGCTGATGGGCGGCGGTTTCGTCGATGGCATCGCAGAGATGTTCTCGCGCAAAGACGAGCGCGGGGTCAAGGTGCACCAGGAGGAGAATGGTGCTTATCTTATTGATATACATGTAATTATGCGCTTCGGAGTCAACCTCGCGCAGACCGCGCAGAGCGTTCAGGAAGTGGTCAGCCAGCGCGTGAGCGAGATGACGGGTAACCCGGTGGCGCGCATCAACGTATTTGTCGACGGGGTTCGCCAGGAAGAGGCCGAGAAGGCGGCCTCCGAGGGCGAGGAGGCCAACAGCGGTTGGGCCGGCCCGCACTCCGAGAGCTAATTTTCACATCCCATGTTCGATTTTCTCCAGTCCCCCTACTGTCAGCAGGTGCACGACTTCATGATATCGGTCGGGGGCGAGGAGTATTACAAGGGGCTGATCGTCATCGCGATTGTGCTCGCCCTGCTACTGGTCTGGGCGCGGCGACCCCGGCGCGAGATCGTGGCGTTTTCCGACAAGAGCGGCGAGGTGACGGTCTCACGGCGCGCCCTGTCCGAGCTGGTGCAGGAGACCTGCCAGGCGCTCGACGGCGTGGGAACCCCCAAGACCAAGCTCAAGGCAAGGCGGCGGCGGCTCGACCTGCGCATCCACCTGCGTCTGGAGAGCGAAGGGCGGGTCGAGGAAATCCGCCAGCGCCTGCGCGAGGCGCTCGACGAGACCCTGCGCACCAACCTCAACTTTACGCGCCTCGGGGCGATTAACATAACGGTCGAGAGTGTGCCCGCCTCCAAGGCCAGCCTCGCCCAGCTTCGCGAGGGCAATCGGCGCAGCGAGCAGGATTACGCCGAGCTGGGCAAGAAAAAGACCGCCCCCACCGAGCCCAACGCCAAGCCCGAGAGCAAGCCCCAGCAATTTATCTCCGAAGAGCCGAAGCAATCCTAGCTTGGGATCCCTTTAGAATGGCTATCAACGCTCGGCTGACTGCGGTTCGCTGATCGGGCAACTGAGCGGGAAGAGGTTGACGTATTTGCTGTCCAGAGTGCGCAGGCGGCGCGAGACGATGCTGGCGAGGTTGCGCAGGATGCAGACGTAGATCTCGGGATCCATCGTGTTGAAATTTTCCAAGTGCTCGCGGCTCAGGCTGAGCAGCACGCTGGGCTGAAGGGTACGCACGGTGGCAGAGCGGCGCTCGTTCTCCAGTAGCGCCATCTCGCCAAAAATCTCGCCGGCACCCAGCTCGCAGAGCTTCTCTTCGTAAACCTCACCCGAGCTGTTTTGCCGCTTCCAGACCCCGACCCGCCCATCGGCGATCAAAAAAAGCGACTCCCCGCGCGATCCCTCGCTGATAATGCTCTCGCCCGCCGGGAACTCATGCTGGAACATGTGCGCAAAAACCGAGCGCATGTGTCCCTCGCTCAGCCCCCTGAAAAGCTGTTGCTCGCGCACTAGATTAAGGGGAGCGGAGTCGATTAAGTAGCGTGAATCGTCCATAGTTGGCGTGTGAAAACAGGTATCCCCTGCTTTAAGCCTATACGGAAGCGATTATCGCAGCTTAAGTTGCTAATTAAAAATATTTCGTAAAAGAAATGTAAGCGCCCAGCGCCGAGACACGAAAAAAGGCGGCAGGCTTGGTGCACCTGCCGCCCTCGAAAAATGAACCGTATCAGGCGTTGCCGGCGACCTCGCTGCGGGCGCGCTCGGCCAGCGGGGTGCTGATGTAGCGCTCGCCGAAGCTGCAAGCCACCGTCACGATGCGCTTGCCCTTCATCTCGGGGCGCTTGGCCAGTTGCATGGCCGCCCAGACGTTCGCGCCGGTCGAGATGCCGCCCAGAATGCCGTCGCTGAGCGCCAGTTTCTGCGCGGTGTCAAAGGCGTCTTCATTGCTGACCTGAATGATGTCGTCAATGATTTCGGTGTTGCAATTCTTCGGGATGAAGCCGGCGCCGATGCCTTGAATCTTATGCGGCCCGGGCTGCCCGCCGGAGATCACGGGGCTGGCGGTCGGCTCGACCGCGACCGTGTAGAGTGACTTGCGGCTCTTGATCACCTCGGACACACCGGTGATGGTGCCGCCGGTGCCCACACCCGCGACAAAAGCGTCGATGTCGCCATCGAGGTCATACCAGATTTCCTCGGCGGTGGTGCGGCGGTGAATCTCGGGGTTGGCCGGATTCTCAAATTGCTGGGGCATGTAGGCCTCGCCATTGCGCTCTTCGACCAGCTCCTTCGCGCGCTCGATGGCACCCGGCATCCCGCGCGGCCCCGGCGTCAAAACGATCTCCGCGCCCAGCATCCGCAGCAGCACACGCCGCTCCTGCGACATGGTTTCGGGCATGGTCAGGATGCACTTGTAGCCCTTCGCCGCGCAGACAAAGGCCAGCGCGATGCCGGTGTTGCCGCTGGTCGGCTCGATCACTAGCCCGCCGGGTTGCAGCTTGCCGTCCTTCTCGGCGGCCTCAATCATCGCCTTGCCAATGCGGTCTTTCACGCTGGCGAGCGGGTTGAAGAACTCCGCCTTTACATAAATCTCAGCCGGCAACCCCTCGACGAGGCGGTTGAGCTTGATGAGGGGCGTGCGCCCGATGGTTTCGATGACATTTGCTGCGCGCATAATCTAAATATGAGTGGTTGACCTTAATAACTCAGGATAATTCAACAAACCACATTTGCGAATACCGTCAAGCCCCGCCGAGAGAAATTTGACTAACGCCGTCCGCCGCCACCGCCGCCACGTCGCCGCGGGCCAAAGCTGCGCTTGGGTGCATTGCGCGCCACCTGAGCATTGCGCAGGCGATAGACGATCCGCGCCTTGTCGAGGTCGTAGGGGCTCATCTCCATCTTCACGGTGTCCCCCGTGGTGATTTTAATGAAGTGCTTGCGCAGCTTGCCGGAGATATGCGCCAGCACCTGATGCTTGTTCTCCAGCTCCACCCGAAACATGGTGCCGGGCAGCACGGCCACCACCTTGCCCTCGACTTCGATAACGTCTTCGTCCTTGCTATTCGCCATAAAAAACAGATTCCCGGGCAGCGCTCGTGCGCTACCTCTAAGGGACACTAGCCCCTGCTGGCGAAAGGTCAACCCGCTAAATTGCCTAGTTTACCCCTTTGGCGACGGCCTCATAGAACTGGTCGAAGAGGAACTCGGGGTCATTCGGCCCGGGGCCGGCTTCGGGGTGGTATTGCACGCAGAAAACCGGGTAGTCCTTGTGGCGCAGGCCGGCCACCGTGTTGTCGTTGAGATTGATCTCGGTGACAATCGCGCCGTGCTTTTCCAGCTCGTCAGGCGTGGAGGCGTAACCGTGGTTTTGTGAGGTGATGAAAACGCGCCCGGATTCCAGATTCTTGATCGGATGGTTGCCGCCACGGTGGCCAAACTTCAGCTTAAAGGTCTTGCAGCCAAGGGCATGGGTGATGATCTGGTGTCCCAGGCATATACCAAACATGGGATATTCGCCGAGCAGGCTCTTGACCGTGCGGTGGGCGTAGATGACCGCCGCCGGATCGCCCGGGCCGTTGCTCAGGAAGATGCCGTCGGGCTTGAGCTCACGCACGCGCTCCGCCGGGGTGTCGGCGGGCACCACGGTCACCTCAAAGTTCCGCTGACGCAGCCGCCGCAGGGTGCTGTATTTCGCCCCGAAGTCGAAGGCGACCAGCTTGAGCGGTTTGCGCTCCGGCTCGTCTGTGCGCCCGAGATGGGTGCCCTCGACGGTGAATTTCTTCGACTTCTCAAACTCTGGATCCCACTGGTAGGGCTCGCGGCAGGTCACCCGCGCCACGTAGTCGATCCCCTCCAGACCTTCCCAGGCGCGGGCGCGCTCGACCGCCTCTTCGGGCGTGAGCACGGGGTCGGTGCTGATGCAGGCTTTCATCGCGCCATGTGTGCGCAGGCGCTTGGTGATCGACCGCGTGTCGACCCCCTCGACGCCGGGGATCTGGTGCTCGGCGAGGTAGTCGCTCAAGTCCATCGTGCTGCGCCAGTTGCTGCGCACGGGGCTCAGCTCGCGCACGACAAAGCCGTAGGCCATCGGCTTGTCGTGCTCCACGTCGGTCGAGTTGACCCCGTAATTGCCGATCATCGGGGCGGTCATGGTGACGATCTGGCCGCCATAGGAGGGATCGGTCAGGATCTCCTGATAGCCGGTCATCGCGGTGTTGAACACCGCCTCGCCTACCGAGGTCACATTCAGTGCGCCAAAAGCCGTGCCCCGGAAGACGCTGCCGTCCTCCAGTGCGATCAGTGCGGGTTGTTTTTCAGCCATGTTAAGAATCCATCAAACAGACCCAGCCCCAACACGCAACCCCAATCCCCAATTCGCGCGCCGACGCATTAGAAATCGAGGCGGGCGCTGGCGTAGTAGGCGCGTTCGGGGGCGGGGAAGCCGTCGACTTCCTCGTAGTTTTCGTCGAAGAGGTTTTCGATGCGGGCGCTGAGGCTGAAGAGTTCGGTGATCTGCCAGGTGGCGAAGGCGCGTCCTACGGTGTAGTCGTCGGCCTCGAAGCGGGCGAAGGTGCCGCCGTCGAGGTCGACGCGGTCGGCGACAAAGCGCTGGCTGACGCCCACGGTTAGGTCTTCGATCGGGAAGAAGGTCGCGGTGATGCCGCCGGAGTGGCGCGGTCGGCGCAGCAGGCGCTGGCTCGCCTCGTCATCCCAGGCCTGCACATAGCTGTAATCGGCTTCGATCTGCGCCAGGCCAAAATCGTAGGCCGCGCTCAGCTCGAAGCCTTCGTTGTGCGCCTGCCCCACGTTGTCCGTCGAGAAGCTGGGCGTGAAGACGATCAGGTTCTCGAGGTCGGTGTAAAAGGCCACCGCGCTGAAGCTGAGGCGCTCGTCGAGGAACTGCCCGCGGAGGCCAATCTCGTAGTGGACGCTCTCCTCGGGGTCGAGGGTGGGGTTGCCGAAGGTGCCGTAGAGGTCGAAGGCCTGGGGCACGGCGTAGGCGGTGGCGACCTGCGCGAAGAGCGCCAGTTGGTCATCGAGCAGCTCGTAGTTGACGCTGAGGCTGCCGGTCGAGGCGTTGTCGAAGTCGGAATACTGGTCGAAGCGCCCGCCGATGATGACGCGCAAGTCCGGCGTGAGGTCGACCAGCATCTGGAGGAAGCCCGCGCGGTTGATGTAGGCGTCGTCGAAGGGGAATTGTGTGGAGAAGGGGTTGGTGGGGTCGTAGTTGAGGTTCTCCTGCTCGAAGTCTTCGGCGTAGTAGCTCAGACCGCCGATGAAGGTGGTCGCGCCGCGCTCCAGCTTTCCGCTCAGCTCGACCTCGGTGGTGGTGGTGTCGGAGTCGGTGTAGGTTTCGCCAAAGGAGGAGCTGGTGCGCCCGATCAGCTCGTCCTCTGTATAGCTGGCCATCAGGCGCAGCGAGAGATCATTGCTGGGACGATAGGTGATGCCGGGCGAGAGGAGGAGGGTCTGGTTGTCCTGAAAGTCGGTGAGCTGTGGGAAGCCGGTGGACTTGGTGTTGCCGGGCGTGCCGAGGTCGCTTTCGAGGCCGAATAGCAGGAAGTCGGCGTCGTAATTTGCGCCGCGAAAGAGGGCGTGGGCGACCCCGCTGCTGCGGTTGTATTCGGAGTTGGGCAGGTCGTTGTCGGTGCTATACCAGGAGGCGCCGCCGGTGAAGGCGAAGTCGGGTTGGTTGACCTGCATGTTGGCCTCGGCCTGCAGGGTGTCGTTGCTGCCGCCGCCGGCCTGCAGGCTGAAATGCTGTTCGGTGGCATCGGCGGGCGCGGTGCGCAGGTTGATCACGCCGCCCAGACCCTCAGCTCCGTAGAGCACGGAGGTGGCGCTGCGGTTGACCTCGATGCGCGAAAGGCCGCTCAGCCCGAGCACCCCGAGGTTGTAGTTGCCGGAGAAACCGCCGTTGAGCTTGCGGCCTTCGAGCAGGAAAAGCGTGTGGTCGCTGTTGGTGCCGCGCGAGAAGAGCGAGGTCTGGGCGCCCTGCTGTCCGGCGCTGGTCACCGCAAAGCCCGGCAGCGAGCCGAGCGCCTGCTCCAAGCTCTGCAACTGCTCGCGCTGCCACTCTTCCTGACTCAGCAGCGAGACCGAGGGCGTGACCTCAAAGAGCGGCAGCTCCACTCGGTGCGCTACGGCCACAAAAGGCTCGAGCGCCTGCAAATCCTCGGAAGCCGCCTCCTGAGCATTCAAGGCCAGCGAAGCGCCCAGGCCGATCAACGAACATGCGAAAGGTTTCAGTCTTGTTTTCATAAAGCGAAACCAAGCTGCCGCAAATGGCAACCGCATGTCAATAGCCAATTGGCACGGCTGTGCCATTTTTTACAAAAAGCCGATACCTCGCCCGTGCGATGAGCGACAAATGGCTTGAACCGGCTCTCCGGCGCGGCATCTTTGGGTTGTCCTTCGTGAGCAGGCTCCCTCTCTGGGGGAATTGCACCCACAACGAGACTGGAGTTCAGCCGAAAGATGTCGGTATTATAGAAGAGATCCAACAACGCAGAGCAATCATGCCTCTGTGGCACTCTGTCTGCCTCCAGTACAATATCAACGTGCGCTCGTGATCTCGTCGCCAATGCGCTCGGCTATCTGCTCGCCAAGCTCCTTGGGATCGTAGCTGGTAGCGGCGCGGACGTGTAGGATCGGCAAGTTCGCGGCTCGCAGGGCGGAATTGACGAAGGCATCTCGTTTTTGACGATCTGGGCGATCATGGCTGGCGTCGTCGAGCTCAATGACCAAGATTGGGCGGGTCGACGGCCATTCGCAGAGGACAAAGTCCAGATGCTTCTGCGTAATGCGGCTGAAGGCCTTGTGCCACTCTTTTCCGCGCGCGGTTACCGCCAGGATATCTGCCAGCCGCACTTTATAGGCGATCATGTAATTCTGCTGCACAAGCGGCGAAAGCGCATCCAAAAAATGTTTCTCAGCAGGGGAAAGCAGGCGCGTTTGGCGCTTATAGGGGAAGCTTTGCGCCTCATCCATCCCCATTTCTTTGCGGAAATCGGCGACGAACTTCTGCATTCGTAGAAGCAGGGCGACGATAAACATCACGAGGAGCAGAGAAAGCAGGCCGCTGTGCTGCTCCAGTATGCCCGAGAGTTCCATTGGGTGAGATTTACAAGATCGGCAGTGGGAGAGGCAAGAATTGCCGGGAAATTCTCGGAAAAAGCTGCCGAATTATGGGTGGTGAGGCGGTGGCAGGAATTTCCTCTGGGGTGGTTGAAAATTTTTGGGTGCTGATAATCAAGGCTTTACGTCCGTTGGCATCACCAGTGCTTGGAAGGGGGCATGAACCTCGCGATCTACCAAAGCTCCTCTGCCATGAGCGGTCTTGAACGCTGGCAGGCGATGCTTTCCCACAATATCGCCAACAGTCAGACTGCTGGTTACAAGCGCTCGCAGGCCGTCTTTGAGTCGGAGAAGGGCGAGATGCAGGGTGAGGCACCCAAGCAGGTCAAGGGCAGCCAGAAGGTGGGCGTGATTCCCGAGGTGCGCGGCGCACGGGATAACGGCGCGGGCAATGTGCGCCAGACCGGTAATCCGCTGGATTTTGTGATTCGGGGTGAGGGCTACTTTCAGGTAGAAAATGCCGAGGGCGACAAGGTTTACACCCGCGATGGGCAGTTTCAGGTCAGCGACGAAGGCGCGCTGGGGGATAAGAATGGTCACCGCGTGATCGGCGATGGCGGGCCGATCAATGTGCTGCCGACCGGCGAGCCGCTGAGCTTGAGCCCCGACGGCCAGCTTTATCAGGGCAACACGCCCTTGCAGCGTCTGACCCTACACGCGCCCGAATTACCCGAACAACTGGTGCGCGCGCCGGGCGGCTTCCGCGAAGCCGAGCCTGATGCCGCGATGATGCAGGTGGTCGAGGAGGGCGATGTGCGTCAGGGCGCGATCGAGATGAGCAACGTCGAGCCCGTCCGCGAGATGGTCGACCTGATCGCCGTCTCCCGCGCCTACGAAGCCAACCGCAAGGTCATCACCAGCACCGACGAGCTGCTCGGGCAGGCGGTCAAGAGCCTGGGAGTAGCCTAACAAGTCAGAAGTCAGAAGTCAGAAGTCAAAAGTCAGAAAGGGCATTAGAACGCACTGCATATTTCCGCCAAGTTGCCCCTTCAGTCTTATCAAACTTTTATTCGCACTACGAACGCACAAAATCTTCTCAATTTCTGAATTCTGAATTTTGAATTTTGAATTCTTACTTTTCCTATCATGAACTTATCACTCTATTCAGGCGCTACGGGGATGGCTGCTCAGCAGCTTAATCTCAATACGATTTCGAATAATATAGCGAACGTCAATACGACGGGCTATAAGCGGAGCAAGATCGAATTTCAGGATCTGCTTTATCAAAAGCCTCGCGAGACCGGCGGCGACGCTGGAGGGGGCAATCAGGTGCCGGCAGGCATCGAGATGGGTAATGGCGTGAAGGCCGTTAGCACGGCACGCGTCTTCACCCAGGGACAGCTCACGCCCACCGGCGAAAAGTGGGATCTCGCGATTGAAGGCGATGGATTTTTCGAGGTGCAGCGGCCCGATGGCAGCACCGGCTATACCCGCGATGGGGCTCTTAAGCTGAGCAGTGACGGCCAGATCGTCACCAGCGACGGACTCCCTCTCCTGAGCGGGTTTCAAAATGTGCCGACCAATGCCACGGGTGTGTCGATAGCACCTACCGGGGACGTAACAGTGCATACCCCCGACGGCCAACAGACGTTCCGGATTCAGTTAGTGCGGTTCAATAATCCGGCCGGCCTGGAAAGCCTCGGGGGTAACCTTTATAGCGAGACCCCTGCCAGCGGAACCCCCAACCTCGGGACGCCCGGGGATGATGGGGTGGGACGCGTCCAGCAGGGCTATCTCGAAATGTCGAACGTGAACGTGGTCGAAGAGATGGTCAATATGATCGTGGCGCAGCGCGCCTATGAGATCAATTCCAAGTCCATCCAGTCGTCCGATGAAATGCTTGGTCAAGTGAACCAACTGAAGCGTTAAAGCGATAAGAAATCAGAACAGATAGGATAGGAAGAATAGAACAGAAGCAAAACCCAAAATACTCAATCGGCTGCGTCGGCGGCGCGTGCGGATAACCGCCGCCGACGTGCCGAGGTGGGGTTGAAAGGAAAAAGTAAGAAGGAAAAAGTAAAAAAACGAAGGTTGGTTGGATACGAAGGAGAAGTTATGCGTTTCGCGATTGTCATTTTTGTTTTTATTTTGAGCTGCGTGCCGGGTTTTGGGCGGAGCAAGGTTTCGGGTTTGTTGGCCGAGGTGGATGCGGCGATTGAGGCCGAGTCGACTGAGGTGCCCGCGCCGGTAGTTGAGAAGTCGGTAAGCAAGGCACCTGACGCGACCAAGGTAGCCGATGTCGAGCTTTTAGAGCAGGAAGAATTGCTCGTGCTGCTGCGCGGGGCGCTCAAGGAGCAACTGCCTTTGCAGGGCGAGCTGAAGCTCTCGCTTTACCGCCCGTGGAAGCCCGTCGAAGTGCCCGCCACGGGTTTCGAGCTGGCGCTCAATGCCGTGCCGCCAGAAGGGCTGGCCTCGCTCACCCCGCTGCGCTTCCGCCTTCAGAGCGGGCGCGAGGTGCTGGGCGAACATCAGGTGACGCTGGTTTGCGAGCTTTGGCAGGAGGTGCTGGTGCCGCAGCAGTCGCTCAGTCGCGGCGACCTGCTGGTGAGCGCGCCCTTCGAGGTGCAAGCGATGGACGCCCTGCGCGCCCGCAGTCCGCTGGTCACCGCCGACACCGATCTTGCCGCTTACGAGCTGAAGCAGGCCGCGCCCGCTGGGCAGCCCCTGCTCTGGCGCAACCTCTTCGCCCGCCCGCTGATCCGCAAGGGTCAGATCGTCGAAGTGCGCGCGATGGAGGGCCTTTTCACTATCAAGATGCGCGGCTACGCGCTCGAAGACGGTGCCGAGGGCGAGTTCATCGGCATCCGCAACCTTTCCTCCCGCAAAGACATCCAAGCCCAGGTCATCAATGAAAACACCGTCAAAGTCTATTTCTGAAATCGCTGCAACCGGTGGCCTCTGGCCCTGGCTCAAGCGCAACTGGCGCAAGGCTGCCCTCGCGGGTTGCATCGCCTCGATGGTGGCTGGCGTGCCCGCGCAGGCCGAGTCGCTCTGGCTCAAGAAGACCAACAACGAGCGCAGCATGTTTGCTGACCGCCGCGCCAATGGGATTGGCGACATCGTCACCGTGGTCGTCACCGAGACCAGCAGCCAGTCGGCCTCGCGCGACACTTCCACGACCAAGGATGCGGGCATCAACAATGCGGTGACCCAGTTCCTTTTCCCGACCTCAGCCAGCGGCTTTGGCACGCACAACGGCGCGCTGCCCGGCACGGATATCAGCGGCAGCAACACTTACAACGGCGGCGGCGAGATCACCAACAACAGCGCCCTCTCGGGTCGCGCGGCGGTGATGGTCATCGACAAGCTGCCCAACGGCAACCTGGTCATCGAGGGCGCGCGCATCATCACCTTCTCGGGCGAGACCACCTTCGCGGTCATCCGAGGCTTCATCCGCCCCGAGGACATCAGCCGCGACAACACCGTCCTCAGCTCCAACATCGCCGACGCCCGCGTCCAATTCATCTCCGAAGGCTCCCTCACTGACGCCCAGCGCAAGGGCTGGCTGCTGAAGCTCAACGACATACTCAACCCCTTCTAAAGTCAGAATTCAGAAGGCAGAAAAGTAAAAAGTAAAAAGTAAAAATAGTTCTGAGTTCTGAGTTCCGAGTTCTGAGCAACTGCAAAAAGGCGGAACTATCAGATCAGAGGACTGCCTAGCCTTCGATGCCAGAAATAACCTGCGAGTTGCGAATACCTTTCATGCTCAGAACTCAGAACTGATAGCTCAGAACTCCTCCCCCTTTGACCTTTGACCTTTGACCTTTGAACTCAAGTGAACCACCGCACCACATACCTTCCGCTCCTGATCGCGGCCGCCGCCGTCCTGCTCTGCCTGCCTTCTGCGGAGGCAGTGCGTTTGAAGGATGTGACGCAGGTTGAGGGGAGTCGTGATAATCAGTTGGTGGGTTATGGCCTGGTTGTCGGTCTGGCGGGGACGGGCGATAGCTCGCTGACTTATACGATTCAGAGTATTGCGAATTCGTTGCAGCGTTTTGGGGTCGAGGTACCGGTCAATTCCGTGCAGGCCGAGAATGTGGCCGCCGTAATGGTGACTGCCGATATTGGGCCTTTTGCGCGCCCCGGTTCGCGGATGGATGTGACAGTGTCCTCGCTGGGCGATGCCGAGACCATTCAGGGCGGCATCCTCTTGCAGACCCCGCTGATGGGTGCCGATGAGGCGGTCTATGCGGTGGCGCAGGGGCCGGTCGCGGTGGGTGGCTTTCTTGGTGGTGCCGGTGGAGAGGGTGGGGCGACAGTGCAGCAAAATCACCCGACCGTTGGTATTATCTCGGGTGGTGGGATTGTCGAGCGTCCGATCATGACCGAGTTGGTGCAGGCGGGCGCGATGAATCTGCTGCTGAACAACCCTGATGCGACCTCGGCGGTGCGGATCGCGGAGTCGATCAATAACGAATTTCCGGGGATTGCTCTGGCGCAGGATTACGGGACGGTGAATGTGCAACTTCCGGTGCAGTTCATCGGGCAGGAAATGAATTTTCTGGCGGCGATTGGGCGCCTTCGGGTGACGCCGGATATTCCGGCGCGCATCATCATCAACGAGCGCACGGGCACCATCGTGGCGACGGCAGATGTGCGCATTTCGACGGTGGCGGTCAGTCACGGTTCGCTCACCATCCAGATCGCCCGCAACGAGAATGTCAGCCAGCCCAACCCCCTTTCCGAGACCGGCGAAACGGTCACCTCGCCCACCACCACGACCGAGGTCACCGAGGGCATAGGCGGCTTCCACGTGGTCGAGGACTACCCCTCGATCCAGCGCCTCACCGCCGCCCTCAACGCCCTCGGCGTCTCCACCCGTGAGATGATCGCCATCCTCCAAACCATGAAGCGCGCCGGTGCCCTGCAGGCGGAACTTATCATCAATTAAAAATTCAGAATTCAAAATTCAGAAGGCAGAAAAGGCAGAAGGCAGAAGTGACGAGCCAGTAAACTTCTTAATGGATAGCGCCGAAACAGCCTGCAACAACCAACTCTTTCAACCCAAAAAATCGAGCCCTCGAAACCGATACCGGCCGACAACTTTCTGACTTTTGAATTCTGAATTCTGACTTTTTTTATGGACTCCATTTCACCAGTCAACCCCAATGCTGCGCAGGGTGTGCAGGCGCAGCCTTCAACTGATAAGGCCGCCGAGGCGGCTCGGCAGTTTGAGGCGATTTTTTTGCGTCAGTTTTTGGAGAAGGCGCTGGAGCCTTCGATTAAGGGAGCGATGAGTGATGGCGGTAATGCCGGCTCGATTTATCGCTCGCACATGGTGGACGTGCTCTCGGATGAGATGAGCCGCACCGGTGCCTTTGGCTTTGGCTCGACCCTCCAGCAGGCGCTCCAGTCTCACCCTTCAACAGCCCCTCAACCCACCCAGACCCCCAACCAACATGCCGACTCTTGATATGCCCACAACGGGACTCGACCCCGAGCAGTGCGATGCGCTGATTGCCGCCCTCCGCGAGGAACTCGAGGAGCAGGGCGAGCTGTTGAGCCTGCTCTCCGAACAGCAACGCTGCATCCTTCAACGCGATGTCGAAGGCCTGAATGCCGCCTGCGAGGCGATCGACCGTCAGGCACGCGTCAACGATCAGGCGCGCCGCCGCCGCGAGCAGTGTTCCCGCGCCGCCGCCGAAATGCTCGGTGCCGAAGGCGAGCTGACCCTGCGCGAGCTGACCCGCCAGTTTCCTGAGGCCATGCGCCCGCTGATCGAGAGCCTGATCGACCAGATCAACCACTCGATCGACCGCTCGCGTCACCGCCTCCAGCAAAATCGCAACGTGCTGACCCGCCTCCAGAGCGTCACCAGCGAAATCCTCCAGCGCGTCCACCCCGAAGGCAGCCGCACCTACAGCGCCGGCGGCCAGCAACGCGCCTTCCACGCACCCGGCACCGCAGTGCAAGCCGTCGGGTAAAGTCAGAAGGCAGAAGGCAGAATTCAGAAATAATCTAAGGACTTTTATATTCAAAGCGGAACGCGCGCTTTCGTCTTTTTAAAACAAACTTGTTTCCCACCACTTACTCTCACAACTAATCAGTTTTTTGAATTTTGAATTCTGAATTCTGACTTTAAAATATGTCCGGCATTTACGCAGCTCTTATCTCGAATACCCAGTCGTTGAATTATCATCGTAAGGGTGTTGAAATTGCAGGTCAGAATCTGGCCAATGTGAATAATCCCGATTATGCGCGGCAGCGGATCAATGCGCGGGAGCGCGATACGATTATGCTGACCGCGGGGCCGCA
>CAYQTM010000007.1:0-14470 GCA_964420355.1 uncultured Opitutales bacterium | reverse complement strand
AGATGTCGAAGGGGTCGTGGAAGCCACCACCGCCGCCGCCGCTAGCACCGGGGCCGCCGCCTTGAAAGGCCGCGTGACCATAACGGTCGTATGCGGCGCGCTTCTGCGGATCTTTCAGCGCCTCGTAGGCCTCGCCAATCTCCTTGAACTTGTCCTCGGCCTCCTTGTCACCCGGATTTTTGTCAGGGTGATACTTCACCGCCTGCTTGCGGTAAGCCTTCTTGATCTCCTCGGGCGAGGCATCCTTAGAGACGCCCAGCAGCTCATAATAATCGCGTTTCGCCATACCTCAGCCCTTGTTTGCGTCCTCGCTGGATTCGCCGTCGCCCGCGCCCGCCGCCGAGCCCGACGAAACCACGACGCTGGCCGCCCGCAGCAGGCGCTCATTCAGTTGGTAGCCAACACGTTGCACCACGGCGACCTTGCCCTCGGGCACGTCCTCGCTGGGCGCGTGTGCGACGGCCTCGTGCAGATTGGGGTCGAAATCTTCGCCCTGCGGATCGATCTCTCTCAGCCCATGCTCGCTCAGCGCGCTGCGGAGCTGCTGCAAAACCATCTCCAGCCCGGCGACCAGATTCTCCGCTCCGGACTCCTGCTTTGCTGCCTGCAAGCCCAGCTTGAGGTTGTCCATCGGCGCGAGGAGATCCTCGATCACGCCGGCCGCCGCCGAGCGGATGGTCTCCTGCTTTTCGCGCACCATGCGCTTGCGGTAGTTTTCGAGATCGGCCACCGCGCGCAGCTGCCTGTTTTGTAAATCCTGCGCCCGCGCCTCGGCCTCGGCCAGCTTTTGAATCAGCGCCGCGATCTCGCCCGCCGACTCGCTCTCGGGCGCGGCCTCCTCCGATTCCAACACTTCCGGTTCGACCGAGGCGTCCACCTCGGCAGCCGCCTCAGCTTGTGCTTCAGGCTCCTCTGATGCTGTTTTTTTGTCCTTTGCCATAGTCAAAATAAAAAGAAAATTCGCATTGGCCACAGCAGGCACGCTGTCGCCAAACCGCTGAATAATGCGCGAAAACCCTGCGCTTGCAAGGGTCAATTCCCCTTCCCTGCCACCAAAACCCCACCAAATCCCACCAAAACCAAGGATCCTTACTCCAGTGGTGTAAGGAGTTCTGAAACATTGCGGCGGATTGCGGTGAAAAGGCTTGGCTTTTGGGGGTGAAAGGTTGTTTGCTGTGGGCATGTCAGAGCTGTTTTCGAAGACTGCGTGTGAGTTGGCGGCGGAGCTGGAGAAGGGTGCCCTCTCGTCGGAGGAGCTGACCCGGTCGTTTATCGAGCGCACCGAGGCGGTCGACGGGCAGGTGCAGGCCTACCTTTCGCGGGACGCCGAGGACGCGCTTGCGCGGGCACGGGAGAGCGATGCGCGGCGGGCGCGGGGCGAGGTGCGCGGGGCGCTGGACGGCGTGCCAGTCTCGCTCAAGGACGTGATTTGCGTAAAGGATCAGCCGCTGACCTGCGCCAGCCGGATTCTCGAAAACTACGTGTCGCCCTATACGGCGACTTCGGCGGCCAAGCTGGAGGAGCAGGGCGCGGTGCTCTGGGGGCGGCTCAATCTGGACGAGTTTGCGATGGGTTCGTCGACCGAGAACAGCGCTTTTCAGACGACGCGGAATCCCTGGGATCTCGAGCGCATCCCCGGCGGCTCCAGCGGCGGCAGCGCGGCCTGCGTGGCGGCGGGAGAGACTCCGCTGAGCCTCGGCAGCGATACCGGCGGCTCGATTCGCCAGCCGGCGGCGCTCTGCGGGGTGGTTGGGATGAAGCCTACCTACGGGCTGGTTTCGCGCTACGGGCTGGCGGCCTTTGCCTCGTCGCTCGATCAGATTGGGCCGTTTGCGCGGACGGTTGAGGACGCCGCCGTGCTGCTGGGTGCCATTGCCGGGCACGACCGC
Source organism: uncultured Opitutales bacterium (assembly GCA_964420355.1). Lineage (GTDB taxonomy): Bacteria > Verrucomicrobiota > Verrucomicrobiia > Opitutales > JABSRG01 > CAYQTM01. The sequence goes on along the minus strand of CAYQTM010000007.1, from coordinate 12,581 downwards.
CACGACAGCACATCGGTCAAGGTAGATATCCCCGACTACCGCGCCGAGCTGAGCCAGCGCTGCGGCCCGTGGAAGCTCGGGGTGCCCAAGGAGTATTTTGGCGAGGGACTCGACCCCGAATTGCGGAAAAACATCGAGGAAGTTATCGCCTTCTATAAGAGTGAAGGCTGCGAGATCGTCGAGGTGTCGCTGCCGCACACCGACCTCGCCGTGCCGGTTTACTATTTCGTCGCCACCGCCGAGTGCTCGTCCAACCTCGCCCGCTACGACGGCATCCGTTACACCCACCGCGCCGAGGCGTTTGCCGACGGCATCGACCTCTACGCCAAGAGCCGGGGCGAAGGCTTCGGGCCGGAGGTCAAGCGCCGCATCATCCTCGGCACCTACGTGCTCAGCTCGGGCTATTATGATGCCTATTACTTGCGCGCGCAGAAGGTGCGGACGCTTATCCGGCAGGACTTCCTCGACGCCTTCCAGCAGGTCGACGCCCTCATCACGCCGACCTCGCCCACCGCGGCCTTCAAGGCGGGCGAGCGCACCGACGACCCCCTCAAAATGTATCTCAGCGACATCTACACTATCTCGGTCAACCTTGCCGGGCTGCCCGGCATCAGTGTCCCGAGCGGCTTCACCAAGAGTGGCCTGCCGATCGGCTTCCAACTGATCGGCCAACCCCTGAAAGAAGCCGACCTCCTCGCCGTCGCCCACGCCTACGACCACCCACACCGCCACGGCACCCAACTGCCCAAACTCTAACTGTAAACTACGGATCTTCGCGAGGCCGATGAGCCTCAGCCCCTCAATGCGAGCCGAGTGAACATCTCTGGCCGCAAAGCGCCCCATGCCGGAGTGGGATTGCGGCAAAGATTCGTATCGCCATAATGCGTTAGATTTTGGTGCAGTTATGGAAGTTGGTCGCGGTAGGTTTTGCCCTTGGCGAGGAGCGCCTCGAGCTGGCTGTCCTGCTGGTTGGCGATGAGGCTGCGGAGGTGCTCCAGTTGGTTTTCAAAGGCTTGCAGGGCGCGGAGGATCTCCTCGCGGTTGTGCGAGACAATTTCGCGCCAGAGACCGGGGTCGCCAGCAGCCACGCGGGTGGTGTCGCGCAGGCCATTGCCGCCGAACTCGCGCCAGTCGGCATCGTTGTCGGCCAGGTGGGCGCAGAGGGCGCTGGCCAGCAGGTGCGGCAGGTGGCTGATGTTGGCGACAATCTCGTCGTGCCGCTCGGGCGAGACGGTGCGCACGCGCATCCCCAGCGCCGCCCAGAAGCGCAGCAGGCGCTCGACCTCTGGCTCGGGGTCTTCGGGCAGCGGGGTGACCAGACAGGCCGCGCCGTCGAACAGCTCGGCACGTCCGTGCGCCATCCCGGTTTTTTCCGAGCCGGCCATGGGGTGCGAGCCGATAAAATGCGCGGCGGTGGGCATCAGGGCGCGACCGTGGCGGCAGATCAGGCTCTTGGTGCTGCCCACATCGGTGACCAGCGCGCCCGCGGCGATGCCCGAAGCCGCGCGTTCCAGCAGCGGCAAAATCGAAGTGACCGGCGTGCAAACCACGACCAGGTCGGCACCGGCAGCGGCCTCGGCGGGGTCGGCGCTCACGGCGTCGCACCAAGGCTCGGCCTCGGCGGCCACCCGGCTCTCCGGACGCCGCGCCCACACGCTCACCGCGCCCGCCAAACCGTATGCCTTGACCGCCCGACCCAGCGACGAACCGAGCAAACCGGGCCCCAATATGGCAACACGCGCGAACATCCCTCCGTTAAACCCCCGCTCCGCCCCGCTGTCGAGGCATTTCCCCTCAACCGGCGATTGACTTGTTTCAAAAAGGTTACGATGATGCGTCGAGCGCGTCACGCGCGGCTGCTATGCAAAAACCCTTTTATGCCAAGCTGGATTATGCCCTGCTGATTGCACTGCTCGGCTATGCGGCGGTGCTCGCGACGCTGCCGTTCGTGATGTCCGAGGACAGCTTTCGGGCACTCTTTGCGGAGACCGGACCCTTCGAGGTGGGGTCGATCTTCGGCTGGGTGGCGGTGGCGGTGCTGATCGTTTTGCATGTGCGCCCATTCGGGCCGCGGGCGACGGTGGCGACCTTTCTCGCGGTGGTGTTCGCTATGCGCGAGGCCGATATGCACAAGGCTTTCACCGGGGACGGCATGAGCAAGCTGCGCTACTACACCAATGCGGCGCATCCGGTGATGGAGCGGCTAATCGCCGGGGTGATCGCCCTCGCCGTCGTGGCGGCCATCCTCTACGCGTTTTTTGCGAGTGTGCGCTTTCTGATAAAGGAAAAGGGTTGGCGCACGAGCATGGGGCTGTGGCTGCTGCTGGGCGTCGGGATGCTACCGCTGACCAAGGTGCTGGATCGCTCGCTGTCGCTGCTGGCCGAGCGCTTCGATCTCATCGCTTCCAGTCTGATCAAGATGGAGGTGGCCGCGCTGGAAGAAGGTCTGGAGGCCGCCATGCCGCTGCTGCTGCTGCGGGCGGTATGGCTGAGCCGCCGCCTGACCAAGGTGGCCGCAATCGAGCAATCGCCCGAATCGGCTTCCGGCTCCGCGACGGAACCTCCTGCGCCGCCGCGGGTCAACTCCAGCAGCCAATAGCGACGCGGGATTTCGCGGCGGGCGGCGGATTAGCATTGGGATTGGGGGTTGGATGCGTCAAGATGCGGGCATGATTTCGCGGCGGGAGTTTTTGAAGCAAGGCGGGCTGGTGTCGGCGGGGATGCTGGCGGGCGCGAGCGCGTGGGGGCAGGATCGGCAGCCGAGCGTCTGGCTGGGGATCGACCTGATCGAGCGCGACAACTTTCGCCAACTGCGCGGCAAGCGGGTCGGGCTGCTGACCCATCCCGCCGGGCACAATCGCTATGGGCGCCCGAGCGTCGAGGTGCTGCATCAGAGTCCGCTGGTGCGGCTGGTGGCGCTGTTCGGGCCGGAGCACGGGATTTACGGCGACGAGGCGGCCTCGCAGCCGGTGGCCGACCGCACCGACGCGCGCACCGGCCTGCCCGTTTACTCACTCTACGGACGTTACCGCAAGCCGACCCCCGAGATGCTGGCGCAGATCGACGTGCTGGTGATCGACCTGCAGGACATCGGCACGCGCAGCTACACCTTCACCAGCTGCATGCGCTACGCCGTCGAGGCCTGCTTCGAGAACGACACCGAGGTGATCGTGCTCGACCGCCCCAATCCGCTGGGCGGGCTGAAGGTCGACGGACCGCTGATGGAGGAGCGCTGGCTGAGCTACGTCGGGGCGTTTCAGGTACCTTATGTGCATGGGCTGACCATCGGGGAGCTGGCCAGCATGTCGCGCGCTCTGCCGGGCTGGTTGCAGGTCAGCGAGCCGGTGCGGCGGCGTGGCAAGCTGAGCGTCATCTCGATGATGGGCTGGCAACGCAACATGCGCTGGCCGGCCACCGGGCTGCGCTGGGTGCCGACTTCGCCCTACATCCCCGACCTCTCGGCGGTGCTCGGCTACCCCATGACCGGGCTGGGCGGACAGATCGGCAGCTTCTCGCACGGCATCGGCACCCCCTACCCATTCCGCCTGCTGCGGCACAAGCTGCGCAGCCCCGAGATGATCGCCGAAGCACTGCGCGCCAGCGGGATCGCCGGGCTGGACTACCTGCCGCTGCAAACCGAGAGCCAGGGCGAGCGGCGCTTCCCCGTGCGCGGGCTGTATGTGAAGGTCGCCGACTGGGAGCGGCTCAGCCCGACCGCCCTCAACTTCCACATGATGCGCCTCGCCGCCGAATGGGAGGACAACCCCTTCGCCCGCGCGCTCGAGAGCGAGGTCATCCTCTACAACAAGCACGTCGGCAGCACCGAGTGGTGGGAGGAGATCCGCACGCGCGGTGCCGAGGCGCGGGTCGACAGCTTCCTCCAGCGCTGGCAACGCCAGTCCGCCGCCTTTCAGGCCACCAGCCGACGCTACTGGCTCTACCGTTAGCGGCTTTTACAGGAGGGCACAGAGGCCAACAGAGGCTTTGAGTTTGGGGTTTATTCGAGGCGGAGGGGCGGGTCGGTCAGGGCGACGAGGATGGCGGAGATGACGTTGCCGAGCAGGAGCAAGAGGCTGGAGAGGAGCACGACGCCCATCACGATGAAGTAATCGCGCTGGAGCACCGCCTCGAAGCCCAGCAGCCCGAGGCCGTTGATGTCGAAGAGGAACTCGATCAGGAAGGAGCCGCCGAGAAACAGCGTGATATTCTGGCCAAAAGTGGTCGCAATCGGGATGAGCGAATTGCGCAGCGCATGCCCGAGCACCGCCTGCTGAAACCCTGAACCCTTGGCCACCGCCGTGCGCATATAGTCGGCGGCGAGGTTGTCCATCAGGTGGTTTTTCATCAGGAGGGTGGTCACGGCAAAGCTCCCGATCAGGTAGCAGGCCAGCGGCAGCACCGAGTGATGTAGCACGCTCAAGAAGGCCTGCCAGTCCGTGTAAACGCCCCAGGGCAGCAGGTGTTGATACTGAAACCCGACAAACCCACCCATCGGAAACCACTCGCGCTGCACCGAGAAGAACAGTATCAGCAGCGCACCGAGCACATAGCCCGGCACCGCATAACCCGCAAAAATCAGGATCGATGTGCTGTTATCGAGAAAAGTGCGGTGCCGGATCGCCTTGACGATCCCCAGCGGAATACAGACGGCATAGGTGATGATAAAGGTCACCAGCCCATAGTAAATCGACACCGGCAGCCGCTCGCCGATCATAGAGGTCACCGGCTCATTCCAGCGGTAAGATTCGCTCAAGTCGCCGCGCAGCACCCGCCCGAGCCACTCCAGATAGGCCTGATACCAGGGCTTGTCGAAGCCGAAGTAAGCCTCCAACTGCTCGATCTGGTCACGCGAAAGCGCCTGCTCGGCACCCGCACTGCTGCGCCCGGTGTCCATATTGACGGCCTGCATCTCCATCAGCGCCTGCTCCAGCGGCCCACCCGGCACAAAGCGCGTGATCACAAAGACGATCAGCGTAATCCCCAGCAAAGTCGGAGGGATCAGCAGCATGCGCCGGATAAAGTATGCCCGCATCCCCTTATAAAGCGGCAACTTGCGCCGGGTTTCAAGCTCGGCTTTCAAAGCAGTGCGCTAACCAGCCATTATTGGCTGATGGGAGGGGATGAATTATTCTAAAATTGCCCAGCGGATCGATTAAACCAAAGCCACCTGATTCAGTTGGATAGACAAACCAGATCAGCGAACCAACCCATGGGCAATAAGCGCTCGAAGTGCGTTATCTGCCGCCGCTCTGCGGCTGTATTTCGGTGGCTGCGGTTACCGTGGGCTCACGCCCACGGCTAAAATTTGCCGCCGCTATGCGGCTTAGCATAAGCACTTTAAATCCGCAGATTTAATCCGCAGATCTGGCACATAACACATTGAGCGCAAAATATTTATGCGAGGTGCCGCAATCCGCTACACAATTCTGGTTTGCCGGTTATTAATCCGGCATCCAAATACTCTACGAAAGTTGCCAAGTTTCCCTGTAATCAAGCGCCATGAGTAAAGTATTTGAATGCCACATTAATAACTGCACAAATAAGGTCATTTGCGGCGCTTGCCGGGTTTGAATTTGCTGCCTTTCTGGGTCTTGGCGCGGCGGTAGTTGACCTTTTTGCGCTTGGTGGGCTGGCGACTGATTCCTTTGCCTTCCTTGAGCGCATGGATCTGGTCGCGCAGGACGGCGGCGCGCTCGAATTCGAGGTTGCGGCTGGCTTCGAGCATCTCCTCCTCCAGCTCAGCCATGACGGTCGCCACATCCTCGTCGCCGTCGGCCTCGTTGAAGGTGATGGGATCGCTTTCCTCGGGCACGGTGTACATGTGCAGGCTGCTCTGGTCGCCGCGCTTGACGGTGCGCGGGGTGATGTTGTGCTCCTGATTGTGGGCGAGCTGCTTTTCACGGCGAGCCTCGATCACGGCGAGCGCCCGGCGCAGGGAGTCGGTCATTTTGTTGGCGTAGAGGATGACGCGTCCCTTTTCGTGGCGGGCGGCGCGTCCGGCGGTCTGAATGAGCGAGGTCTCGCTGCGGAGGAAGCCCTCCTTGTCGGCGTCGAGGATGCAGACGAGCGCCACTTCGGGCAGATCCAGCCCTTCGCGCAGCAGGTTCACGCCGACGAGGACGTCGAAGTCGCCCTTGCGGAGCTTGCGCAAAATCTCGATGCGCTCGATGGCGTCGATGTCGCTGTGCAGGTATTCCACCTTGCAGTCGGCCTCGCGGAGGTAGTCTGTCAAGTCTTCGCTCATCCGCTTGGTCAGCGTCGTGACCAGGGTGCGCTCGCCGACCGCTACCGCCCGCTGCACCTCGCCGATCAGATCTTCCACCTGCCCCTCGGCGGGACGCATAATCATCTCGGGATCGACCAGACCGGTCGGGCGGATCACCTGCTCGGCCACCACCGCGCTGCGCTCGATTTCCAGCTTGGCGGGCGTTGCCGAGACGTAGATGGTCTGCCCGGTGATGGTGTCGAACTCGTCGGGCTTCTGGGGTCGGTTGTCGAGTGCACTGGGCAGGCGGAAGCCGAACTCGACCAGGCGCTCCTTGCGCGAGCGGTCTCCGTTATACATCCCGTGAATCTGCGGGATGGTCTGGTGGCTCTCGTCGATGAAGAGTAGAAAATCGTCGGGGAAGAAGTCGAGCAGGCAGAAGGGGCGGTCGCCGGGCTTGCGTCCGGCCAGATGCCGCGAGTAGTTCTCGATTCCGTTGCAAAAGCCCATCTCCTGGAGCAGCTCGAGGTCGTATTCGGTGCGCATCCGGATGCGCTGCGCCTCCAGCAGCATCTGCCGCTTTTCGAACTCGTCGACCCGCTGCTCCAGCTCGGTCTTGATGTCGGCGATGGCCTGATCGAGCTTGCGTTTGGGCGTGATGTATTGGTTGGCCGGATAGAGCTGGAAGAAGCGCTTTTCTTCGCCGGTTTCGCCGGTCAGGGGGTCGAGCTCGCGCAGGCTCTCGATCTCGTCGCCCCAAAACTCCACCCGCAGGGCGTTCTGCATGTAAGCGGGGAAGATGTCGACCACCTCGCCGCGCACCCGAAAGCTCCCGCGCTTGAAATTGATGTCGTTGCGCTCGTAAAGGTTCTCGACCAGCCGCTCCAGAAAGCGGTCGCGCCCCAGCTCGGCACCCACCTGCAAGGGGATCATCATCTCCTGAAAATCCTCTGGCGAACCGAGGCCATAAATGCAGGAGACCGAGGCCACCACAATCACATCGCGCCGACTGATGAGCGCCCCGGTCGCCGCCAGACGCAGCCGCTCGATCTCGTCGTTGATCGAGGAGTCCTTTTCGATGTAGGTGTCGGAGGACGGGATGTAGGCCTCGGGCTGGTAATAGTCGTAGTAGCTGACGAAATACTCGACCGCATTCTGCGGAAAGAAAGCCTTGAACTCGCTGTAAAGCTGGGCGGCGAGCGTCTTGTTGTGCGAGATCACCAGCGCCGGACGCTGCAGGCGCTGGATCACATTCGCCATTGTGTAGGTCTTGCCGGAGCCGGTCACGCCCAGCAAGGTCTGGTAGCGGTTGCCCGCCTCAACCGAGCGCGTCAGCGCCTCGATCGCGGTGGGTTGATCGCCCATCGGCTCATAAGGCGCAGCTAGCTGAAATCCCGCAGACACGCCTCTACCCTACCCGCGCCACGCCAAAAAGCAAAGCCATCCGCCGCCCGATTGGCGCGATCAGTCGTCGGCGCGGCTCCAGAGGTAGCTCTCGCGGCTGGCTAACAGTTCGGCGTTGGCATCGGGCACCTGAATTTGCCAGACGACCGGGCGCTCATCGAGATCCGGCCAGTCGTCGCCGGTGAGTCCGAAAAACACCTCGCGCCCGGGCGCGCGCGCCTGCGGGAGCGGCAGGACGGTGGTCTGAATGTCTGGCTGCTCCGGCGTAATGTAGTGCAGGCGCACCGAGCTCTCGGCGGGGAGCTTGCGCACCGCAGTGTCGAGCCGGAGCACAAAATACAGGCCGCGCCGCTCTTGTGGATCGCTGCGCAGGATGGTGCGCCCGCCGGTAAACTCCTCGCCGGTGAAGTATTCGGGAATGCGCTTGAACTCGCCCTCGGTCATGGGTCGCAGCAACACCTCGCGCACTTCCACTGCCCCGGCCAGCGAAACCAGGCAGAGCGCGGCCAGCAGCGGCAACAGGCTATTCAGTCGGTCGATCATCGGCGATTAAAGGTGTGGCTCCAGCAGTTGGCGCAGTTCAGCGTGGTCTTTGGCCACCGGAAACTCGGGATGCTCCTCGACCAGCGAGGCGGGTGGACGGAAGAGAAAACCGTGGTCGGCGGTTTGCAACATCGTCAAATCGTTATACGAATCGCCCGCCGCCAGAATATCGAAGTTCAAGCCGCGCAGAGCGAGCACCGCCTTGCGCTTCTGATCGGGCTGGCGCAGGCAGTAGTTCGCGATCTTGCCGTCGTCGCCAATCTCGAGATTGTGGCAAAACAGGGTCGGAAAATCGAGCTGCGCCATGAGCGGCCCGGCAAATTCCTCAAAAGTGTCGCTCAAAATGATCACCCGCGCCCGCGCCCGCAGCCAGTGGATAAACTCGCGTGCCCCATCCAGCGGACGCAGGGTCGACACCACCTCCTGAATGTCGGCCAGCGTGTAGCTGTGCTCGGCCAGCACATCGAGCCGGTAGCGCATCAGCACATCGTAGTCCGGCTCGTCGCGCGTGGTGCGCTTGAGCGCCTCGACCCCGGTCGCCTCGGCAAAGGCCACCCACATTTCGGGAATCAGCACCCCTTCGAGATCCAGACAGACGACTTTCATGCCTTTCCTTCACTCGCGAAGCCGCCTGAGTCAAACACTTTTCGCGGGGCGCGGCGGCAGGCTGCCGATCGAGTGCTCAGGGAGGGACTCGAACCCTCACACCTTTCGGCACCAGATCCTAAGTCTGGCGTGTCTGCCAATTCCACCACCTGAGCGTGAATGTCCCTTACCCTACCGCGAAGCCGTGCCGGGGCAATGCTTTTCTGCGCAGCTCAGCCAGCGGCGGCGGGTTGCTGGATTTCCTGGATGCTGGCGTGGAGCTTCCATTCCTGGCACTCCTCGAACTCCTTGGAGCTTTTGGCGAGGGCGTCGGTGCCGACCATGAAGATCTGGATGCTGAGGTTGCGCGCTTTTTCGGTCGCGCCGACCAGGAATTTCACGAAGTCCATGTTGAAGGCCGAGAGGGCGGTCAGGTCGAAAACAACCTTATCGACCCCGTGGTTGATCGCGTCGGCCAGCTTGTCGGCCAGATAATTTTCGAGTTCGCCGAGCTCGTTGCCGTCGGATCTGGCCGGCAGGGTGATCTTGAGGTAGTCGTGTTCGATCTGGTAGTAGCGGGCAGAGGTGTCCAGCCCGAACTGCTTCTCGAAGCGGGTCTTGAGCGATTTGTAGTCGATGGGCTTGGTGATGATGGCGTCGAAGCCGCGCTCCATCGCGGTCTCCTGCTCCTGGATGTTGGTCTTGATCGAGAGGCCAAAGGCGGGAACGTGCTGGGTCTTGCCGTTGGAGCGCATGAAGCGGAAGAAGGAGAAGGCGGTCTGGTCGGGCAGCGAGAGGCTGACCATGACGAGGTCGGGCTGGCTCTGCATGACCTTTTCCATCGCCTTGGAAGTGCTGGGCACGCCACTGATGCGCCAGGCTTCGCTTGCGAGATTCTTGCTGATCTGGTCGACGATCGCCGTCTTGTCCTCGACCACGAGGATTTCGAAGGTGCGCTTGGCCTTGGCGAGGTGCTCGACGTCGTCTTCGTTGAGCATCGCCTCCTCCTTGAGCAGACCCTGATGTTCAAAACGTTTGGCGATCTCTTGGCGGGTTTCGTTCAGTTCTTCGAGAGCGCGGCGCAGGTTGCTGATGTCGTCCTCGGCACCGTCGAGCTTGGCGCTGACTGCAGCGGTGTGAAATTTGTGGGCTCCGAGGGTGGCCGCGCCGCCTTTCATAGCGTCAATGCGCGAAATCGCCCCCAGTATGTCCATCTCATCGAGCGATCTCTCCACGTCGCTGACCCCCATTTCGAGGTCGCGGGTGAGGATTTCGAGCATTTGCAGGTAGCGTTTGTGTGTGATGTCGAGGCGCTTAATAACGGTTTCCGGATCTGCCAGCACCTCGCCGCCCAAGCTGCCCGAGGCTCGGGATTTCTTGGGCAGGGCGGCTTCGATCTTCTTGACCTGCCCCATCACCCGCGCGGCGGAGAAAGGCTTGAGCAGGTAGCCCGAGACCTTGAATTCGATCGCGCGCATGACGACCGATCGGTCGTTAGTGAGCGTCACCATCAGCGCGCGGGTGTTGGCAAACCGCTTGTCGGCGCGCATCTTTTCGAGCAGCCCCATGCCATCGAGGCGGGGCATGATGAGGTCGATAATGCAAAGGTCGGGCTGGTAGCCGTTCTTCAGCATGTCCCAGGCAATCTCGCCGTCGCCGGCATCGACCAGCTCCCAGCTTTTTTCCTTGCTGAGGATGCTGCGCATGGTTTCCCGCGTGATCGGGTCGTCATCAACTATCAGAATTTTCATGGTCAAGAGAGTTCGCTGAGGCGGGTGGACGTGGGCACCTCACGGGTGCCATCGTCGGTGCGGTCGGCCTCAAATTCGGCGCGGGCGCTTGGGAAAAGGGTAGCGGCTTCGGCCAGCTCGCCGGTCTTGGCGTGGGCTTCCATCTGCTTGCAGACGGCCATCAGCGAGGAACGGCGCACCTGAGCGGCACTGCCGGCAATGAGGTGCGCGATGCGGCGAGCCGTGATGGCGTCTTCCTCGCGCAGGGCGATCTCGAGCTGGTCGAGCTGCTTGGGAATTTCCTTGTAGTAAATCTCCAGCACGTGCGGCGGGATCGCATCAAGCTCGCCATCGTCTGCGTCGATCATGAATGCCGCTGCCTCTTTCTCCGCGAGCGTCGTGCGCGCGCCCAATTCGTGGCCGCGCTTGAGCTGGTGCTCGATGGCACGTCCGAGTGCTTCTTCGAGCTTGTGGAGGTCGACCGGCTTGGCAACGAAGTCGTTCATCCCTGCGCCCATGAACTCCTCGCGCTCTTCGTGCATCACGCTGGCGGTCAGGGCGATGATGTAGATGCTGTGATCAAGGCTCTTGCCGGATTTCGCGCGGATGGCTTGCGAGGCCTGCACGCCATCCATAACCGGCATGTGAATATCCATCAAAATCACGTCAAAGGCCTCGTGCTCGACCATTTCCACCGCTTCCGCGCCGTTGTTGACCAAGGTGCACTCGTGTCCCAGCTCGCGCAGGAAATAGCGGATGGTTTCCTGATTGGTCAGCCCGTCCTCGGCGACCAGCACACGCAGTTGGCAGGCATAATGCCTGCGCCTGGCGCTATCGCTGACTTCGCGGCGCTGGCCGAGCGCCTCGGCCACACTCTCGGCCAGCAGCTGACTGGAGAGCGGCCAGAAGAGGCGGCGACTGATGCCCAGCTCTTCGAGATTTTCGATCTCTTCGCTATTGCTCGAACGCGAGATGAGCAAGACGGGCAGCCGATCTTCCGGAGCGAGCATGGCCAGTGAAGCCGCCATCTCGACGCCGCTCTGTCCGTCGAGCTCGTCGCCCAGCAGCACGCAGTCGCAGCCGCCCTCGTCGCGCGAGAGCGAGAGGTGGTCGATCGCCTTCTCGGCGCTGGCACACTCGACCAGCTCGCCACCGAGGCGCTCGACCTTGCAGCGCATGAAGATGCGGTGCCGCAGCTCGGCATCGACGTAGAGCAGGCGCAGACCCGCGAGGTCGCTGCCGGGCGCGGCCATTGCGGCCTCGGGCTCAGCGATGCGGGCGGTCATGCTGAAAACGGTGCCCTGGGGCTGGCGCGGCGCGAAAGAAATCGTCCCGTGCATGCCATCGGTCAGCGCCTTGCAGATGGCCAAGCCCAGCCCAGTGCCGCCAAAGCGCCGGGTGGTCGAGGCATCCTGCTGGGAGAAAGGCTCAAAGAGCTGCGAAGCCAATTCAGGGTCGATGCCGACGCCAGTGTCGCTCACCCGCACCTCGACCGCCTCGGGGTCGCCGGGCACCGCGCGCGCCTCGACCAGCACTTCGCCTTGCTCAGTGAACTTGATCGCGTTGCTCAAAAGATTGAAAACCACCTGCCGGAACCGGGTGGGGTCGCCGCGCATCCAGCGATTGAGCGCGGGGTCGACGGCGCAGTAGAGATCCAGCCCCTTGTCGCGGGCGGGCGCACTGAGCAGGCTGACCGGTGCCTCCAGCGCCCAGACGAGGTCGAAGCAGATGTCCTCGAAGGTCAGCTTGCCGGCCTGGATTTTCGAAAAGTCGAGAATGTCGTTGATGATCCCAAGCAGCGCATGCGAACCCTGCTGGATGGACTCTGCGAAGTGCTTTTGATCGGGCGAGAGCGGAGTGCGCAGGAGCATCTGCGCCATGCCGGTGATGCCGTTCATCGGGCTGCGGATCTCGTGGCTCATCATGGCCAGAAAGCGCCCCTTGGCCTCGACTGCCGCCTGCGCCTCGATGCTGGCCTGGCGCAGCTCCTCGGTCAGGCGCTTCTGCGCGGCGGTCTCGCGCCGCAGCCGCAACTGCACCTCCACCCGCGCAATCAGCTCCGGGCGGCTGAAGGGCTTGGTGACGTAGTCCGCGCCGCCCGACTCGAAGGCGTT
>CAYQTM010000006.1:7110-15011 GCA_964420355.1 uncultured Opitutales bacterium | reverse complement strand
TTATTCAGCGACTTTCTCAAGACGGAATGGGAACTATTTAAGGCGCGGAGTAATAATACCACCTGAAATATACAGTGTGAAATAGCCACTACACATACCCTGCGAACCCTGCCAAATATCCCATGCGATACAGGTTAAACCAAAAGCAAAGCCGCATAGCGGCGGCAGATTTTAGCCGTGGGCGTAAGCCCACGGTATGCGTAAGCGTCTATATCGAGCCGCAGAGCGGCGACAGAACTGCCGGCAAACGCTTTGTGCCGCCGCTACAGGGCTTTAAAATCTTTTCTGCACCGTTCCCTGGGCGTAATAAGCCCACGGCTAAAATCTGCCGCCACTACCTGACTTTAAACCAAGGGTCTGACTGGTGCCCATCGAATAGGGTGCTCCGTTGCCATACGTTCACTCGACAAACTAACGAGTTAGATTACTCCGTAAGGTATTCTCCTTAAATGAATAACGAAAACGCGTTTTCATTAAAATTTTGCTTCAGAAGTGGTAGTTTTTTCCTACTTATAGCCTTCAAGGCCGCACCCTTGCCGAACCGCTCCCTTTTTTGCACTACGCCTCCCAACCCTTCATCCACCTATGGCGATCGAGAAATTGATCATTCTCGACGATGATCTCATCATCCGGAAGACTCTTGAGGAACAGCTCCGCAAGAAGCGTTACTCGGTTGCCTCGGCCTCGACTCTGGCCGATGCCCAGCAGTTGCTCACGCGCGACAATTTCGACCTGATGTTCGTCGATGTGCGCCTGCCAGACGGCAACGGCATCCAACTGCTCAAGGAGTTCGAGACCAACCCCGACGCGCCGATGGTCGTAATGATGACCGGCTATGGCAGCATCGAATCGGCGGTCGAGTGCATGCGCTCGGGCGCTTTCGACTACCTCATCAAACCCTTTGCCATCGACGAAATCGAGGTGCTGCTGAAAAAGGCCGCCAGCTACAACCAGCTTGTCAAAGTCAACCAGTTCCTCAGCAACGAGACCCGCGAGACCAGCGACCTGATCGGCAGCGGCCCCTCCATGAAGCGCCTCAAGGGGATGATCCGCAAGGTCGCCGCCACCGAGGCCACCGTGCTCATCACCGGCGAAAACGGCACCGGCAAGGAGATGGTGGCGCGCGAACTCTACCGGATGAGTCCGCTGGCCAGCCAGCCCTACATTCGGGTGAATTGCGCGGCGATCTCCGAAAACCTGATCGAAAGCGAGTTTTTTGGCCACGAGAAGGGCGCGTTCACCGGGGCAGCTCAGCGACGCGAGGGGCGCTTCGAGCTGGCCAACAACGGCACCATTCTGCTGGATGAGATCGGCGAGATTTCGCCCGCCGTGCAGGTCAAGCTGCTGCGGGTCCTGCAGGAGCGGGAGTTCGAGCGGGTGGGCGGCAACAAGACGATCCAGGTTAATGTGCGCGTGCTCGCCACCACCAACCGCGACCTGCTCCAAGCCGTTCGCAAGGGCGAGTGTCGCGAGGATTTGTATTATCGGCTCAACGTCTTCCCCATCCATGTGCCCGCGCTGCGCGAACGCCCGGAAGATATTCCCCTGCTCGCCGACCAGTTCCTCAGCCGCTTCGCCCGCAAGCACCGGCTCAACCTGCCCGGCTTCACGCGGGACGCGATGGAGATGCTGATCAACCACGCCTGGCCCGGCAACGTGCGCGAGCTGCAAAACACCATCGAGCGCGCCGTCATCCTCGCCGATGACAAAAAGCCCGTGCCCGCCGCCTACCTCGGCCTGATGCCCGCCAAGCCCGCGCCCATGAGACCCGTCAGCTCGCCCGCGCAGATACTGGAGGCCGCCATCGCCTCGGGCAACACCCGCACCCCTTTCAGCAACGATTACGCAGCCCACTTCGACGACGAGGAGGCCGATCAGGAAGACGAAGATGAGACCGACGAGGACGCAACGGACGACGAGGAAGCGATGAGCGACATCTCCCGCGCGGTCAACAGCGTCCACCGCTTCCACGAAGGCATGCCCTCCAGCAGCGCTGCCTCGGGCGACCTCGAAGACGTCGAAAAAGAGCACATCCTGGCAGCGCTCCGCTCCGCTGGCGGCAACCGCACCAAAACCGCCGAAGTCCTCAACGTCAACATCCGAACCCTCCGCAACAAACTCCGCAAATACGCCGACGAAGGTGCCGACATCATGGCCGGCGCCGGCAGCTAAGCGCCCCAGTTTCCAGTTTGATCAGCGTCGAACATCAAACGTCGAACTCGGAAAGTGTTGCCCGAAACTGAAAAAAGCGGGAAAATAGCTTTGACAGGGGCGGCTGCTCTAGTAATGTCTTCCCTTTTTCCTCAGACGATGAAGACGACCGTCGCAATTAAAGAAGAGCAGGAGCTGAACCGCCGCTGGTTCGTGGTTGACGCCACGGGGCAGACGCTGGGTCGGCTTGCTGTGCGTATCGCCAACGTCCTTCGTGGGCGCAACAAAGCTATCTGGACACCGCATGTGGATTGTGGTGACTACGTTATTGTCACCAATGCCGACAAGGTGAAGGTCACCGGTAAAAAGGAGACCGACAAGCGCTACATGTTCTACACCGGCTGGGTGGGCAACGAGTATTACGTCAACCTGAGCGAATTTCGCGAGCGCAAGCCCGCCTTCATCATCGAGCACGCAGTCAAGGGCATGTTGCCCCGCAACAAGCTGTCGCGCGAGGTGTTGAAGAAGCTCAAAGTCTATGGTGGCGACGAGCATCCGCACGAGGCTCAGCAGCCGGAAGCCCTTACTTTCTAAATTTTTTCTAAAATCGAACTATGAGCGCCCTCGAAGAAGCTCCCAAAGAAATCGTCACGATTGGCCGCCGCAAGAACGCCAGCGCCCGCGTCCGCCTGCAAACCAGCGGCACCGGCAAAATCACGGTGAACGGCAAGGACATTGAGGAATATTTCCCGACCGAGCAGTTGGCCAACGTCGTGCGCGCGCCTCTGACCGTGGCCGAGAAGACGGATGCGGTGGACGTGATCGCGAGCGTGCGCGGTGGCGGGCACTCTGGCCAGGCCGACTCGATTGTGCTGGGCATCTCCCGTGCACTGGAGCGTCTGGATGGCGAGTTGCGCCTAGCCCTGAAGCCCCACGGCTTCCTCAAGCGTGACCCTCGGATGCGCGAGCGCAAGAAGTCGGGTCAGCCCGGCGCCCGCAAGCGCTTCCAGTTCTCGAAACGTTAAAGCGAGACTGCTTTCTTTATCAAAAAACCTGCTCTCTTCTGGGGAGCAGGTTTTTTAGCGGCTACGGTTTTAGCCGGGAAACGGCGGTGATCTTGATAGGTGCGCCGCCGGAACGGCTTCTTATCGGCTGAGTTGGGCGTAGCCGGTGACCGAGGCGTCGAGCCAGGAGTCAATGGCGAGGACGGAGGCGATGTATTCCTCGTCGGAAATGGAGAGAGGGCCGTCGCGCTCGACCTGCCAGAGCGCCACTTCGATGCCCTTGCTGGCCGCGCGGGCGACGTAGGTGGCGGCGTCGTCGATGCGGTCGCGATTGGCCACCATCAGCACGGTGGCGGCGGGTTCAAAGGTGAGGTCGGTGCTGGGCTGAGGCGCGCCTTCGAGAAAGCCGCTCCCGGCCACTACCGCGCCCGAGACACGCGCCGGCATGCGCTCGGCCATCGAGAGCACGGTGTCGCCCGCACCCGACTCGCCCAGCAACACGGTGCGCAGCGGCACTCCGTAGGCTTCGACCATACTGTCCTGCAACAGGCAGACGGCGCTCATCGCGATCTCTGGCGACTCGGCCTCGGGGCGGGCAATCGCCGCCAGCATCCAGCCGTAGGCACCGAGGCTTGCGAAGGGTTCGCGGGTGCGCAGATCGGCCAGCAAGGCGGCTTCGTCGGCGTAGGGCTCGGGTGCCACCCAAAGGAATAGCTTGCCATTCCAGCCCTCGGGCACGATGGCCGCCACGCGCTCGCCGCTCGCGAGCCGCCCGGCGCTCTGCGCTTCGATGGCGCTGACAATCGGCTGGTTGGCATTTAGATGACTTGCGATAAAACTGGCGAGGATAAGAAAGCAGAACTGAAGGCGCATAAGATCGGGTGTGTGAGCGTGCGAATAGGGGCGACGGGATAGAAAATGGATAGTTTTTCTAAAGAAAGCCGCCGGGATGGCGACTGCCGACGCACTACGGTATAGACCTTATACGGCAGTTAGGCAAAACAATTTACCATTTTTTTATCGCTGATGAGATTAGGTTTGCAATATCATTACTGATGCACCCCGTAGCCGCATGGCAGCGGCCAGGCTCAAGCGATGTCGACGGCGCGGCCTTCGGCTTCCGAGGTTTCGCAGGCGTCAAGGAGCGCCTGAATTTCCGCACCGCGTGCGAAGTCCGGCTCGCCGGGTTTGCCGCTGCGGATGGCCTCGGCGAAGCGCTCGTAGATATTGGGCGTGCGCCCGGTGTAGAGGCGCTCCCAGGGCAGGGACTTGCCGGACTGCGGGTCGAGGCGCAGGCGCTCGATGATCTCGAAGCTGTCGTCGAGGTCGATGCGCAGGGCACCCTTTTCGCCGTGGATATTGAGCGAAACCGAGTTCTTGTGCCCCGTGGCGCAGCGGGTGGTCAGCACCGATCCCAACGCCCCATTGGCAAACTCCAGCGTAATGAAGGCGCTGTCATTGGCATCCAGCACATAGTCATCGACCCGGTCGCCGGGTGCCTTTTCGGTAAAATTCTTCAGCCGCGCCTGAAGCTGCCGCACCGGGCCGACCGGATAGGTGGCAAAGTCCAAGATATGCACGCCGATGTCGCCCAGCACGCCCTTGCTGCCGTGTGCGGTGGACAGGCGCCAGAGCCAGGCCGGCTCCACCCGCCAGTCGCCCCAATCCTGCCCGGTCAGCCAGCTTTGCAGGTAGCGCGCCTCGACGTGGTAGATGCGCCCCAGCTCGCCTGCCTGCACCCACTCGCGCGCCCGGTGGATGGCGGAGCTGTCGCGGTAGGAAAAGTTCACCATGTTGATGGTGCCCGCCTTTTGCGCGGCCTTGACCATGCGCCGGGCGTCGGCATGGCTGGTCGCGAGCGGCTTCTCGCAGAGCACATGCTTGCCGGCCTCCAGTGCCTCGATGCTGAGCGGCGCGTGGAAGCGGTCGGGCGTCACCACCGACACCGCGTCCACTCCGCCCTCTTTCAGCAAATCCGCCGAGCGCGTGAACACTTTCGCGATCTTATGCCGCTCCGCGTAAGCCTCTGCCCGCGAGCGGTCGATATCGCAGGCGGCCACCAGCTCGACGTCCGCAATCGTCGAAAACACCTCGGCGTGGCGATTCGCCATTCCGCCCGTTCCTATAATCCCCAACTTGATCATCGCGCCAGTATCGCAAATCACCCCAGCGCTTCAACTACGAAGTGGGCTTCGGCAGCGCCCTTAAATTTTGGCCGACTTGCTCTCGCTGCGCTTGCCGGTGGCGGAGTAGTCTTCAAGCAACTTGCTCGGCGAGGCCTCCTCGTGGATCAGCTTGCCTTCATGATAAAACTCAACCACCACGCCCTCGATCTCATCCTCAGCACTTTGCTCACCGGTTGCATATGACCAGTTTGGATTCATCCACTCTTTGCGAAGGGGGATGGCTGCAGTTTCCAAACGGACGGTATCACCAGCAGGGATCTCTGGAAAACGCAGGTCGCCTTTAAATTCGCGAAGCGGCAGATTCCTGCGATCCATGTCGCCGATATTTTCGTCCCGATAAAGCACCAAAAACTTCACAGTAATTCCTTTGATCGCAACAGAACTTTCATTGGCCACTCGGATAGAGAGTCCTTCTTGACGCGTTTCCCACGATCTGGATTCAGAAGAGCCATTATCTCGCTCGATGGTGCGCTCGGCGAAGCCGAAGCGGAGGTTTTTGACGGCTTGCGCGATCTGCCAGTCTTTGACCAGCTTTTGCGAGGGTGCCGAGAGGTTTTCCATCGGGACGCGGAAGACCTGGGTGTAGCCTTTGCGCTCGAGGTCGACGATGCCGAAGCGCAGGTCGAGCAGCTTGGCCTCGATCTCCACCCCTTCGGTGTTTTTGAGGGTCACATAGGTGTCCTCTTCGCCGAAGCCAAAGAGGGCGCTGGCCAGCAAAAGCCCAGCCAGCGGAAGAGGGCAACTTTTGAGGAATTTCATGGGCGAGCTGAGGTTGCTTGCTATTTAAATAACCGTTGAAAACTATAGCAAGTCCAAACGACCCCGAAATCCGATTTCCTCAGCCGCGCTCGGGGTCGGCATAAACCGGCACCTCGAAGTCAGCCTTGTAGTCGACGCCGGGGACGGCTGCCGAGGCGCTGAGCTTCCAGTTGATCGTCCGCAGGGCACCCGGAAAGCTGGTGGCCTCGCAGCAATCGGGGATCTCGAAAAACACCGGGATGGCGGAGCGCCCGTATTGCGCGTCGCGGCTGTCGGGCTCGACCTGCTCTTCGGCCTCCCAGAGCGTGTCCTCGTGGCGACTGCGGTTTTTTCCGCTGCCGGTGTAATAGATGTGCAGGCAGCGCAGGCGCAGCTTGAAGCCCTCGCGATTGGCGGGCACGCGCGCCTTGGTGAGGATCACCCCGCCGAGCACGCCACCGACGCGCCCGGGCATCTCGGTGAGCTTGAGCACGCTGGTGCCATAGCGGATGAATTGCGCCAGCTTGTAGATGAAGGCGGCGATGATGGCGAGGCCGATCAGCAGGAAGATGCCGATGAAGATGAGGGGGAAGAGGTCGCGCTCGCGCTCGACGAAATACAGCATGCTGAAGATCGTCCACGAGATGGCGTTCCAGAAGACGGCGAAGATCGCCAAGCCGATCACCGCGCCGAGGCCGCCATCCTTGAGGTCGCCGCCCATTGCCCAGCGCTTGTCGACGCGCCAGGGTTCGTCGGGGTGGCGCGCGATGAGCGCCTCGACCTTACGCTGCTTTTTGATGGCGAAGAAGCCGCTCGACATGACACCCAGCCCGACCAGCGCAAAGACCAGCCCGAACACCACGCCGAAAATCTGCTGAAACGGCTCGCCCGAATCGTCGGCCATCTGGCCGTTCAGCGCCGCCAAACTGAAAAAGACGCCGATGACAAAAAACGGCAGGCCAAACAGCATGGTAAACCAGGCACCAACGCGGCTGGCCTTGCGCAGACCCGATGGGGCGACAGAGAGGGGAGCCATGCCAACTTTTATGGGGCGTGATCACAGGATTGGCAAGCCTCGGCTGGGCGCTATCGGCGTCATCTCAACCGGGGTTGACGCATTTACAGCCAGAGCGCTGTAAAAGCTTTAGTTTAGTCCAACCATCAACTTCATGAGCAAAAATCAACGGCTTACACCGCTGGAGTAAGGGATCCTGCGCTCGCGGCGGAATTGTCAATTCCGGCCTTGCGCGAGACGGGTGGGGGGTTAGTGTTTTAGCACGCACCAACGCAAGAAAGAGGGGCTCCCTCATGGTTTCTGACACCAAAGCATACGAATACAACAGTAAGGTCGAGGGCGATGTCGTCGTGACGCGCCTCGACGCCGCGATCAACTGGATCCGCTCGCACTCGGTCTGGCCGATGCCGATGGGGCTGGCCTGCTGCGCCATCGAGCTGATGGGCGTGGGTGCCTCGCGCTTCGACATCAGCCGCTTCGGCATGGAGGTCATGCGCTTCTCGCCCCGTCAGGCCGACTGCATGATCGTCGCCGGCACGGTGACTTACAAGATGGCCGAGGTCGTGCGCCGCATCTACGACCAGATGGGCGACCCCAAATGGGTGGTGGCGATGGGTGCCTGCGCCAGCACTGGCGGCATGTATCGCTCTTACGCCGTCTTGCAAGGCGTCGACCGCGTCGTCCCGGTGGATGTTTACATCAGCGGCTGCCCACCCCGCCCCGAAGCCCTCCTCGACGGCATGATGAAGCTCCAGGAAAAAATCCGCAAAGAAACCTCCTTCAAAAACCTCACCAAACGCAAAGAAG
>CAYQTM010000006.1:0-7010 GCA_964420355.1 uncultured Opitutales bacterium | reverse complement strand
CAGGAAAAAATCCGCAAAGAAACCTCCTTCAAAAACCTCACCAAACGCAAAGAAGCGATCCACGCTTAAAAAGTCAGAATTCAAAATTCAGAATTCAGAAACTCTGCTAGCTCACGCCAGAATTCATTTCTATTTCCGCTGACTCACTATGACGACACAACTAACAGCGATCATAAAGCGCGATGGCGACTGGTGGGTTGGCTGGGTCGAGGAGATCCCCGGAGCCATCGCTCAAGAGCGCAGCAAGGACGAGCTGCTCATCAGCCTCCGCGAAGCCGCTAAAGATATTATGGAGCTGACGCCTCTTGAGTCCTAGCAAGGCGCACTCATTCAACCTTCCGCCATTCTTTTCTGTATTGTGAGCTGTGTCATTTCTGCTTTTTTCCTTTTTCCTTTTTACTTCTTCTTTCTGACTTGTGACTTGTGACTTGCTCCATTTCTGCCTTTTGAATTCTGAATTCTGACTTTTAAAAGATGACGATGACGCACCCTGTATCTGAACGATTTTCCTTCCTGACCGAGCGCCCTTCGGCGGATCATCCGGCTTTCAATTGTCCGGCGGATAAGCTGCTGGAGGTGGCCAACGCCTTGCGCGACGAGTTGGGCTACCCCTTCCTGATGGATGTTACGGGCATCGACTGGTCGGAGGAGGCCTCGCCGCGCTTCACCGGGGTGTATCACTTCCTGTCGCCGAGCACGCACGAATACCTGCGCCTGGCGGTCGACTGTGCGGATGACGAGTCGCCGACCCTGCCCAGCCTCGCCAACCTCTTCCCCGCCGCCGACTGGCATGAGCGCGAGACCTTCGACATGCTTGGCATCGTTTACGAGGGGCACCCCAACCTCAAGCGCATCCTCATGTGGGACGACTACCCCTTCCACCCGCTCCGCAAAGAATTTCCCCTCGCGGGCATCGACGTGCCCCTGCCATCGCCCGACATCGAGCAGGCCACCGGAGCCAGCGTCCTCCCCGCACCCATGATGGGCGGCCCCTTCGTCGCCCGCCCCCAGGGCGCCATGAGCAAAAAAGAACCTCGCGCCAAAGACGAATCCTGGACTGAGGTGCGCCCCAAACCCTAACAAGTCAAAAGTCAGAATTCAGAAGGCAGAAAAGTAGCATTTGATGAAGAAGTATATTAGCATTCTCTTTTGTATGCTCTGTCTAACTTCAGGGCTATGGGGGACTGCGCGAGCAGAAAAGCGAGCCGAGAGAGTTTTGTCTAAACTGGCTGAGAACTCGAATCCAAACGCATTTGCTGTCATTGAGCTAAAGGGCACGCCTTACTTTGTTAATGTTATGCGGGGCGAAGGCAGCGCACTGGACATTTATATCCCTTACAAGAAACAGGATGTTGATTCTGCTGGGCGCCGATCAGAGGAAATTTTTCTCGAAGAAGAAATAGTTAGCTCCATTATTCAGTATATCAAATCTTGTGGTTTTGAGTCCGAGCATTACAGCGCCCCGGGCTTAACGCTAGACGGAGCCATTCAGCGCAGCTTTCAGGAAATTTACGCGCCTCTCAACCTGAAAGAAGGAGAACGTGGCACCTTCTTTATTGGTTTGTTTGCTCAAGGTTTCCAATACGACGACAAAATCCGCTTTAAAATTGAATATGCCTCTGATGGTTGATTTTCCTTGTCTTACCTTTCTGACTTTTGACTTCTGCCTTCTGACTTCCCTTCTTTCTGACTTCTGACTTCTGAATTCTGACTTTTGACTTTTGACTTTTGACTTTTGACTTTTGACTTTTCCTGACATGGCTGAAACTAAAGAAATTTCTGTAGGCGATATTGCGGCGCGTGGCGCGGATTATGGCAAGGAGCTGGAGTCCGAGACGATGGCGCTGAATGTGGGGCCTTCGCACCCGACGACACATGGCGTTTTGCGCCTGTTGATGGAGCTGGATGGCGACATTTGCACCAAGTGTGAGCCGGTGCTGGGCTATCTGCATCGCGGTGATGAAAAGCTGGCGGAGAACATGACTTACAATCAGTTCGTGCCCTACACGGATCGCCTCGATTATCTGGCGCCGCTGGCCAATAACGTGGCTTATGCGCTGGCCGTCGAGAAGCTGGCCGATCTGGAGGTGCCGCCGCGCTGCCAGGCGATCCGCGTGATTATCTCGGAGCTGGCGCGGATCAGCTCGCACCTGCTCGGGATGGGCGTGTATGGGATGGACGCCGGTGCCTGGACGCCCTTCATGTATTGCTTTAACGAGCGCGAGAAGCTCTACACGCTCTTCGAGGAGCTGACGGGCGCGCGCTTTACCACCAGCTACACGCGGATCGGCGGGGTGGCGCGGGATATGCCCGAGGGCTGGCTCGACCGGGTGGAGAAGTTTTGTGACGAGCATCCCAAGGTGCTCGACGAGGTGGAGACGCTGCTGACGCGCAACAAGATTTTCCTCGACCGCACCAAGGATGTGGGCGTGATTACCAAGGAGGACGCAATCGCTTACGGGCTGACCGGGCCGGTCTTGCGGGCGACGGGGATCGATCTCGACCTGCGGAAGGATCGGCCTTACAGCGGCTACGAGCATTACGATTTTGATGTGCCGGTGGGCACGACCGGCGACTGCTACGACCGCTACTTGATGCGTGGCGAGGAGATTCGCCAGAGCATTCGCATCGTCCGGCAGGCGATCGCCGCGATGCCGGATGGGCCGTGGTTTGCCGAGGACGCCAAGAAGATTTTTGTCCCGCCGAAAAGCAAAATCCTCACGAGCATGGAAGAGTTGATTCAGAACTTCATGCTGGTGACCGAAGGGCCGCAGATGCCCGAGGGCGAGGTGTATTTCGAGGCGGAAAACCCCAAGGGCATCCTCGGGTTTTTTGTGGTGTCGAAGGGTGGCGGCGTGCCCTGGCGGCTGAAAATCCGCGGCCCGAGCTTCTGCAACCTCTCGATTTTGCCCAAGCTGGTGCCCGGCCATTACCTGACCGACATCACGGTGATCCTCGGCAGCCTCGACTTCGTGATGGGCGAGTGCGACCGCTGAGCGCGGCGTGGTGGCTTCAGCTTGGGGGCGCGGCCTCGCCGGCGGGTGGCTCGGTGGCTTCGGAGTCGTCGAGCACTTCGGCGAGCGCCTTGACGTCCTTGCGTTTTTCGGGATCGGGGAAATCGACGAGATTGGGCGTGGTTTCGTCGCCGGTCGTGATCTCCTCGAGGCTCGCGGTGAAGGAGCCGACCACCACACTGCTCTTCAGGCGCACGGGGATACGCCGCGCGTCCTCGCTATACCAGATTTGGATGCTGGCATCGTCGCTTTTCTTGAAGACGCCGCCCAGATCTTTGGTATTGGGCTCGACCAGCACGGTCTCGAACTTTCCGGCTGGCACCTTGAGGGTGTCGCGCTCGTGGACGGTGATGTCGACTTCGACCAGCTTCTTGCCGTCGCAGGACTGCATGGAAATCGCCGTGCCGGGCTCGCCCGAGTAGCCCTGCGCGAAGCGGAAGGCATACATGATGCCGAGGGGATCGAAGACCGGCCCCGGCTCGACCTCCAGCGGCTCGCGCAGCTCATCGTAGTTGCGATAGTAAACCTGCTCGTCCTCCCAGTCGAACCACACCTCGGTGTCGCGCTCCTCGTTGCCCTCGGCCTGCTTGGTGTAGCGCAGCGAGCGCGAGAAATCCTCGGCCACCCAACTGTCCATCCGCTCGCGCAGCTTGTAAAACTTATCGGCAAAGCCGTTGGTCGTGACCTGCATGACGTAGCGCCTCGCGGGTTGCCCGTCGACCTCACCCATCGGCAGCGACTCGAGCGTGGCCGTCCCCACCGAGAACAAGCCCCACTTGATCGAATAGACCAGGCGCTCGCGCGGGTGGAAAGCCGGCTCCTCGGCATCGCCCAGCATCTCGTCATTGAAGGGCACGACTTCCGCCACGGGTTGCGGCGCGGGCGATGAGCTGTCGCGGGTCGGACGGGGATTGCGCGCCATTATGAGCATGGGCATCGCCAACAAAAACACGACAATAGGTATTCTGCGCAGAGTCCAAGAGGCCATAGTATGGTAGACGGCTCAAACCGGAACTTGTTCATCCCACAGTCAAAAACATGCTCGAATGAATCATAGATGGGACTTGCCGAGCCGTGGGTGGATGGGGAGAATAGCGGGATGGCAGGCTATGAGGACTTAGTTTGTGAGCGCGTGTTGCGACAGCCGGTCTATGAGCCGGGGCGACCGATTTCTGAGGTGGCGCGGGCGCATGGGCTGAGGCCGGAGGCGGTGGCCAAGCTGGCCTCGAATGAGAATCCGCTGGGCTGCTCGCCGAGGGCGCGCGAGGCGGCGGTGGCGGCGCTGGGCGAGGCGCGGCTCTACCCCGATGGCGGGGGTTATGCGCTGATCGAGCGGTTGGTCGAGCGCCACGGGTTGCCGCGCGAGAGCTTTGTGCTGGGCAACGGCTCGAACGAGATCATCGAGCTGCTCGGGCACGCCTTTCTTGACCCCGGCGCGGAGGTCGTTTTTGGGGCGCACGCTTTTATTGTTTACAAGCTGGTGGCGCTGCTCTTTGGGGCGCAGCCGGTCGAGGTGCCGATGCCCGGCTTGCGGCACGACCTCGACGCCATGCGCGCGGCCATCACTGAGCGCACCCGTCTGGTCTTTTTGCCCAGCCCCAACAACCCCACCGGCACCGCCAACAGCGCCGCCGAGATCACGGCTTTTGTCCGCTCGCTGCCGCCCCATGTCGTTTTTTGCCTCGACGAGGCTTACGCCGAGTATCAGGACAATCCGCCCGACCTGCGCCCGCTCATCGCCGAGGGGCACAAGGTCATCTGCCTGCGCACCTTCAGTAAAATTTTCGGGCTGGCTGGGCTGCGGATCGGCTATGGCTACGCCGCGCCCGAGTTGGCGGCGTTGCTCCAGCGTGTGCGCCAGCCCTTCAATACAAATGCGGTAGCTCAGGCCGCCGCCTGTGCCTCTCTCGAAGACCGTGCCTGGGTCGAGACCTGTCGCGCAGCCAATCGTGCGGGTCTCCGCCAGCTCAGCGAGGGCTTGGTCGCGCTCGGCATCGAGATCGTCCCCAGTGAGGCCAATTTTGTGCTCGCCCGCTTTGATGACCCCGCCGCCACATGCCAGGCGCTCACCGACCAAGGGCTGATCGTCCGCCCGGTCGGCGTTTACAATCTGCCCAGTTACCTGCGCATCAGTGTCGGCACCGAGTCCGAGAACCAGCGCCTCCTCGACGCCCTTGCGAAGATCGTCTGAGTTAGATGAGGGTCTCACGCCCGCTTCGCTTGAGGGTCGGAGATGCGGAGGAGAGGGGCGGCTTGATCGAAACTCCGATTGAAGCCTGCGCGATGTTCCTCCTACTTCAACTTTCAACCTCCAACCTTTGACCTTCAACCTTTGACCTTTGACCTTTGACCTTTGACCTTTGACCTCTCTCCGGCTTGCAACTTGAAGCGCGATAGGGTCTATCCTCTGGTTAACGGAGCGAATTAGCGTGAGTTGTCAAGGGATATTTCAGATTTAATGCGGCTTGCCGAAGTTTGCTGTGTAATCGGAATGCAGCTTTATCGCGGGATGCCCACGCCTGCGGCTGCGTTCAGACCACCAATCACTCCACAGCAACCATGGATAAGCGTATCATCTCAGCACTCCTTGCAGCCTTCGCGACCGCGATTGCTGCTCTGGGATTTGTTGGCTGCGAAACCGCTGAGGCCGCCGCTCCGGCGCCGGTCGTCAAGGCGGAACCAGTCGGCGAACCCGTCAACGTCGCGCCTCCCGCGCGTGAGCGTTTCCAAAGTAGTCAACGTCCGGGGTATAATTACTCCTGGCAAGCCTTCCCCTCGAGCGCGGTTTCGCCTGCCGAGGCACAGATTCTGATCGAGAAGCTGGTGCCCAAGCAAGTTCGCCCCAACGAGAAATACACCTACGAAATGATCGTGACCAACCGCTCGGACTACCGGACGGATGAGCTGATCATCGTCGAGCGCCTGCCGGATGCCTACCGTCTCGACAAGGTTTTCCCGAAGGGCGACACCCGCGAGAACGAAATCCGCTGGGACTTGGGTTCGATGGCGCCCGGCCAACGCGAGACCCTGAAGATTACCGGTAATGCTGTCCGCGCGGGCACCCTGCGCCACATCGGCAACACCGATCTGAACTTCAACCTTGGCAACCTCACTTCTGTGGTGGCTGTGGTTGAGGCGGTCTTCGAGTTCCGTGTGCAGAATCCGTCGACGGCCGTGATCGAGGAAGATCTGCCCGTTGAAGTCACTTTCCGCAACACCGGCACGGCTCCGGTCTATGGTGCCAAAATGGTACACACTCTGCCGGCTGGTCTGCTGACCCGCGAGGGCATGAGCAAGATCGAGCTGGATATCGGCGACCTCAGCCCCGGCGAGACCAAGAACTTCAAGCTCGACCTGCAAGGCGTCAAGGTGGGCGCGTATGAGTCCACCCTCGTTGCCACTGCTGAGGACGGGATGAAGGCGCAGGCGCTGCTCGCCACCACGGTGGCCAAGCCCGAGCTGGTGCTGATGGCCAATGCGCCCTCCAGACGCTTCGTCGGCAACATCATTCCTTACAGCATTACGGTGAAGAATACCGGAAACGCGATCGCCCGCAACACGGTCATCCGCCAGACCCTCTCCGAGGGCACGACGCTGGCTTCGACCACCGAGGGCGGTGCCTCTGAAGGCAACGCCGTGATCTGGCGGGTTGGCACCCTCGCTCCGGGCGAGACCAAGCGCGTCGACAGCCGCGCACTGGCCAAGGCGATCATGACCGCTCGCTCGACGGTCACTGCCGGAGCCGTCGCCGCCAGCGCGGTGGACGCCGCGATGGTGACGGACGTCGAGGGTATTGCCGCCATTCTGCTTCAGGTCGAGGACTTAAACGACCCGGTGCCAGTGGGCGAGCAAGAAACCTACGTCATCAAGGCCACCAATCAGGGCTCGCTGCCCTCAACCCGTCTGGTAATCAAGTGCGAGATGTCCGAAGGCATGGAATTCGTCCAGGCCAGCGGTGCCGCCAAGGCTCGGCAGGAAGGCAACATGATTATATTC
>CAYQTM010000005.1:0-15854 GCA_964420355.1 uncultured Opitutales bacterium | reverse complement strand
GATGCGGTCGCTCTTGATTAGCTGCGTCTGCGTGCCAAAAAAGTCGGCCTGCTCTTCGCGGTAGGTTCCGCCATCGGTCAGGTTGATGCCGCCGGTCAGGATAAGCTGGGCGCGCGAAGTGAAGTTCGGCTCCTTGGTCGACTCCATGAAAACCTTGAGGCCGGCACCAATCACGATGGCCACCACCAGCACCCACCAGTAGCGAGAGAGGAGCACCTTGATGCGGAAAATAATTTGGGCGATATTATCGGAGCGCCCGAAACGGCTCTGTTGTTCTTCGTCCATAGCGTAAAAATAGTTCGAGGGTAGTGTGAGAGAGAGGGATTAAAAGTTGATCCAGCGTTCCTTGATGATGATGATGTCGCCGGGCTTGACCTCAGGATCCTCAGAGGTGTCGCCTTCTTCAAAAACCTTGCTGACATTCACCTGAGTGGTGTTGCGTTCGCCGGTTTGCTCGTTGTTGCGGATGAGGCGCACGCGCTTGCCGTTGGCAAATTGCGAGAGGCCGCCGGCCATCAGAATGGCCTTGCTGACTGTAAAGTTTTCGTCGGGGATTTTGTATTCGCCCTCGGAGCCGACCGCGCCCATAACGGTGACCGTGCCGTCGGCCACTTCCTTGCGCGGGATGATGATGACGTCGCCGGGCTCGAGGATGGGGTCGTTCCCGCCGGTGCCATCCCAGATGGCGGCGATGTCGACCTCCTTGCGCACCTCGTCTTCGCCATTGGGCAGCTCACGCACCAGACGCACCTTGGTCAGGTCGGCATCCGGGGTCTGGCCGCCCGCGCGGAGAATCATGCGGCTCATGGTCATGGCCTCGTCAGCGGGCAGGGGCTGCATCCCGCGCACGGCCACCTCGCCCAGCAGCGAGATACGGCCACGCACCGAACCCTGGTCGCGAATTCTCAGCACCGGTGTGGCGCGGTAGTAATACTCCTCTTCGAGGTCAGCCTTGATCGCATTAGCCAGCGCACGTGAGGTCTTGCCCTGTCCGGTCAGCTTACCGACCAGCGGCACATCGACCTTCCCCTGCGTATCGACAAAGATCATAATCGGATCCTCGCGATCCTCCAGCACTTGATAAATCATGCGGTCACCCACCTCCAGCTTGCGCGAATCGTCGAGCTGCTCCATCGACATGGGCATGTTCAGGTCATCGCGTTGCGCCTGAGCAAAGGCGAAGGACAAAAGGATGGCGGAAAGAATTGTAACGGTGATTTTCATGGTGAGAGAATTTCTAATCATCCCTAAAACGTCCCTAATAGCGAGAACTTAACACCCTTTTCCCGCAAAAGAAGTGCCAACCGAACGCTTGCCGCCCAGAGGCCAGCCGCGCGCTCGCACGGGCGCTTTTTTCGAGCCGAAAAAAAGCCGCTTGCCCTGCCGATGGGTTTGCGCACAATTGGGTTCTGGCGGGCGCTTAGCTCAGTTGGTTAGAGCAACTGGTTTACACCCAGTAGGTCACAGGTTCGAGTCCTGTAGCGCCCATTCTTCGAGCCCTTCGAGCGCGCGGGTTGGCAACGCACTTGCAGCATCGCGGGTATGTCGGAGATGATTCAACCCATCGCGGAGCGGTGTGCCGCCATTGTCGAGCTGCTGGGTCTGGCGGTGATTGTCGGCTTTGCGTTTTTCACTGTGATTTATGCCCTTTCTCGGGTCAGTCGGCGACGGAGCAGCTTTCACGATGCGTTTCGCAATACGCGGCACCAGCTTGGTCGCGGCATCCTGCTCGGCCTCGAATTTCTGGTTGCCGCCGATATTATCCACACCGTGGCGGTTGAGCTGACTTTTGAAACCGTCGGCGTGCTGGCGATTGTCGTGGCCATCCGAACCTTCCTCAGCTTCACCTTGGAGGTCGAACTGACCGGCAAGTGGCCCTGGCAATCGCAGGAGGATGCAGACAAAATTTGATGCGACTTCGTGAAGTCGAAAGCTCAGCGCATGCGGTTTTCAGACGGCGGGCACGTCCCGCTGGATGACGAGCGCGGTGAGATTGTCGCGCCCGGACTCGTCGAGCGCCTCGCGCACGACGCGCTCGCTGGGCGGAAAATCGCGCAGCCGAGGGCTGGGGTCGCGGATCACGTCCTCGATCACGCGGTCGGAGATGGCGTCGGGGATGCCATCGCTGCAGATCAGCAGGCGGTCGCCGGGCAGCCAGTCGATCTGCCCAAGCTGCGGCTTGGCGTCGCGCTGGCTGCCGCCGAGCACCTTTTGAATCTCGTTTTTGCGTGGGTGCATGCGCGCCTGAAGCTCGGTCAGCTTGCCGGTGCGCCGCAGCCAGCCGACATGGGTATGATCCTCGGTCACCTGGCGCATGGGCGAGCCGTCGGCGGGCAGATGGTAGATGCGGCTGTCGCCAATGTGGCCAAACCAGACCGTGCTCGGGGTGATCCAGACGAGGCTGAGGGTCGCGCCCATGCTGTGCACCTCTTCGTAAGCGCGCCCGTGGTAGAGCATCTTGGCGTGGATCGACTCGAAAAGCTCTTGCAGGAAGGCCAGCGAACTGCTGGTAAAACCCGAGGCCTGCATCCGAAAGATGCCCGGCATCAGCGCGGCGATCTCCTCCACCGCAATCCGGCTGGCAAACTCGCCGCCACCGTGCCCGCCCATGCCGTCGCTCACCGCAAACACGCAGTCACCCTCGGCCACATCACCCTGACCTTCCTTCCCGAGATAGGCCACCTGCCGCCCGTCGAAGCGCAGACAGAGAAAGGCGTCCTCGTTGTTCTTGCGAAAACGCCCTGGGTGACTCCAGCCGCTCCACTGAAAGGCAGGCGCAGAGGTTCGATCCGCGCTGCTCGATGGCTCCGGCGTGCTCATATTTCCTGCTCGCGTTGCTGTTTACGGCGGAAAGCCTGCACCTCATCGAGGCTCAGGCCTTCCCCGGTGGCGAGGATCTCGGCAAATTCAAAGTCGATGATGCAAAAGCGCCCGAGCTGCGGCGAGTAGGTGATGTTCCGCGCAAAGCGGTCGCCATGCCGCACCCCATATTCTTCCAGTTCCTCCAAGAGCTGCTGCACCTTGCGCTCGCTCAGCCGCTCGACCACCTTGCCGCAATTGGTGGTGACCAGATACAGCTCCGAGTCCTCGCAATCGAGCACCTTGGGCACAAAGTCGCAGCCCTGCTCGGCGAGGTATTCCAGCACCCGCTTCTCATTGGCATAGCGCTCTTTGGCCATCGCTCCGAGGTAGTTCTTATGCACGCGCCCATCGTAACCGATCCGCACCCGCGCCTGCCGACTGTCCTTAACTTCATTCATGAATCCCGACCCGAAAAGCCGCCACACACAGCTTACGTCCACTCCCCACCAGAATGCAAAGCGTAAAACAGATTTCGCCCGACGGCGTATGCCTCCCAAAAGACCTCTATATAAATAGAGCCTGCCAAATCCTTGTAAACGGCTGGTATCCATAAACTTGAGCATAAAGACGGCGAGACAGGTGGAAAAAACCTCATTTCGGCGGGATACCGGTGTTGGCTTTTAACGAAAGGAGGATGCCACTGCGGGGTTGTCTCGCGGGGATGGATGTGCGAGATAGGGGGCGTGCTTGAGGATGTGGCAGCGTCTTTGGTGAGCGTGCGTGGGCTGACGGTCGAGTTTCGGCTGCGGGGCGGCAAGGGCGCGGGTTTGGGTGCGCAGGTGCTGCGGGCGGTCGATGGGGTGGATTTTGACATTCCGCGAGGGCAGACCACCGGGCTGGTCGGCGAGAGCGGCAGCGGCAAGAGCACGCTCGGGCGGGCGCTCATTCGGCTGGTGCGTCCGCGCGCGGGCGAGATCCGCTACAACGGCACCGAGCTGCGCGGCCTGAGCGAGCGCGCCTTTCGCCCCTACCGCAAGCGCATCCAGATGATTTTCCAGGATCCCTACAGCTCGCTCAATCCCCGCATGACCATCGGCGCGATTATCGCCGAGCCCCTCGAAATCCACTTCCCCAAGATGTCCCACCGCGAGCGCGATCGGCGGGTCGGCCAGCTGCTGGAGCGCTGCGGGCTGCCTGCCAGCATGGCCAGCCGCTACCCGCACCAGTTCAGCGGCGGTCAGCGCCAGCGCATCGGCATCGCCCGCGCCCTCAGCGTGGAGCCCGAGTTCATCATCTGCGACGAGTGCGTCAGTGCGCTCGATGTCTCCGTGCAGGCGCGCATCGTCAACCTCCTGATGGACTTGCAGCAGGAGCTGGGGCTGACCTACCTCTTCATCGCGCACGACCTCGCCATCGTCGAGCACGTCAGCGACCAGGTGCTCGTCATGGAGCAGGGCAAGATCGTCGAACAGGCACCCGCCGCCACCCTTTACCAGTCGCCCGAGCACCCCTACACCCGCAAGCTGCTCGAAGCCGTCCCCAAGATGCCCACCATCCGCGCATAGGGCTCGGCGGCCTCGACATTGGGCGCCCAGTGTCACTATTGGTGGTCACGCCCTCGGGATAGAGCTTCACCCCGATGATGCGCTGCGCTCGGCCAACAGCTCTTCCTCCGAATCATCGCGCAGGTGCAGGTGCCTGTTGACAGCGAGCACGATCGTATCCATACAGCCTATGCCATCTTTACTCAGCGCAAGCCTGCGCCATATCCACCATCCGCGAGCAGCGACCGCCAGTCGTTGACTTTCGCTGCGTTATCTCTATATGGTGGAGGGTCTTGTAACCTATTTGTTACGAAAAACTTCTCGCCCTCTAACTATTTCTATTTAAGTTGAAACTCAGAATGGTTTCAACGCAGCCAATTCGTCGAGCAATGAAGCGTCACTTTCACAACGAGCTGGAAGCCCTGCGCGCCCGTCTGGTCTTGATGGGCGAACGGGCGATGGACTCGGTGCGGCTGGCCATGCAGTCGGTGACGGAGCGCGACTTTGCGCTGGCGGATCAGGTGCTGAATATGGATGACGAGATCGACGATCTGGAGTCCGAGATCGAGCACGAGGCGGTGCGCTACATCACTCTGCGCCAGCCGATTGCTTCGGACTTGCGCCTGCTGATGGTTGCGCTGAAGGCCAGCCACGATATCGAGCGGGTTGGCGACGAGGCGACAAGTATCGCCAAGCGCTGCCGCAAGGTCTTCGCCTCCAGCCCGACTCTGGACTTGCTGAACATCCCCGAGATGACCGAGATGGCGACCCTCATGCTGGGTCAGTCGCTCGACAGCTTTATCCGCGAGGATGCGGATCTGGCGCTGGAAATCTGTCGCCGCGACCGGCAGGTCGACGTGCTGAACCGCGACAACTATAAGGGCTTTTTGGAGCTGATACAGCTGGAAGAGGGGGATTCGCGCCCGATTCTGGAGCTGATTTTCGTCTCGAAGAGCCTCGAACGCATCGCCGACCACGCCACCAACATCGCCGAGGCGGTGGTGTATCTGCTGCGCGGCCAGGAAGTGCGCGGCAAGGGGGAAATCGTCTCCGAGCCGACCCTGCTGCACCGTCCGTCCTGAACGAGGCTGGAAAAGGCTCGCGCCGAGGCTGGGAAGGGGTCAATCTTGCGCCATGCTCTACGGAAAACTGGACGACCTCGAAAATTATGCGGCGCTGATGGCGCACCCCATCTGGCGGCGGGCTTTCACCTGGATACAGGAGATGCCGGCGCAACCGGAGTGCAAGATTCACGAACTGGACGGCGAGCGGCTGTTTGTCAACGTGATGCGCTATGAGACGGTGCCGGTCGAGGAGGCGCGCTTCGAGTCGCACCGCCGTTACATCGATCTGCAATACACGATTGAAGGCGGCGAGCAGATCGAGCTGGCGCACTCGGACAGCCTGCAGCCCGATGGCGCTTACGATGCCGAGCGCGATCTGCAATTCTACCTGCCGGCACCAGTCACGAGCCGCGTCGACAAGCAGGCCGGTTGGTTCTCAATCTACTTTCCGCAGGATGCCCACCGCCCCAAGCTCGCCGACGGGCGGCACGACGCCATCTACAAGCTAGTGGTGAAGATCGACCTCGGGCTGCTCTGAGGTATATTTCTGCCCCCACTTTGCGCCCTGTTGGGTTTGGGGATCCTGGCCGAGAAGGGCGTAGAGGAGGCTGACGGCGTATTTGATGAAGATTTCGCCGAGGGTCATGGCGACAAGTACCGGCGCTGGGAGGACGCCGAGGAAGGCGATGCTGTTGAAGAGAAGGGTGTCGGTGGGGACGCTGATCGAATTGGAGCGGCATACGCGCCAGAACCACTTGTGATGCAGCACTTTGTGATAAATCTCGGTATCGAGGGACTCGGCAATGATGATGGCGGTGAATGAGGCGACAAAGACGCGCAGGTTGCTCTGTTTGAGGTAGTCGAAGCCGGTGACGAGCCACTCTTGAAAGGTGCCTGCCGGGGTGAGGGCGCGGCTGGCGGCGATCAGCCAGTCCCCGAGGAATAGCCCGACCGCGCCCAGCAGCACGAGGCTCAGCACGCCGGCCAGCAGGATGATCTTATAGACGAAGCGCCGCCCCATCCGGTGCATGCGGTCGCGCTGGGTGAAGGTAATTCCAAAAATAAAGGTGCCCAGCGCCGCGGAGCCGATGAAGGGCAGCGGTATGAGTAGCGTGGCGGTAAGCTGCGCAGCCAGCACCGCCGCCAGATATATGAGCGCCGCTTTCATGGTCGCAGCTTCATGCAAAGCACTTGCTTATATGCCGAAATTGCTGTTGGCGAATGTCGCATCGACAGGATTCAAACCTCGGCAGTATAGCGCGCCGGGGGGAGGAGGCTACCTAAAACGATGCGCTCGCGAGGGATCGAGCGAATCGCGGCGCACAGCGGGAACGGGTGTCAGTCCTTCTTCTGTTCGATCGTGCGGACGCAGTTTTCGATCATGTCGGCGAGTTTTTCGCGTTTGACGGGCTTGGGGAGGAAGTCGTTCATGCCGGCTTCGAAGCAGCGTTCGCTGTCGCCCTGCATGGCGTAGGCGGTCATCGCGATGATGAAGATCTCCTTGCGATCCTCGCCGCACTCGCCGGCGCGGATGCGCTCGGTGGCTTCCAGACCATCCATGCGTGGCATCTGCACGTCCATCAGCACGATGTCGTAATAGCTTTCTTGGAGGAAGTCGAGCGCCTCGACCCCGTCGCGGGCATGGGTGGCGGTGAAGCCGAGCTTCGAGAGCATGATGTCGGCAACCTTGCGGTTCACCGCGTTGTCCTCGACCAAAAGTATCTTGATTTCGTCGCGGCTGGTGGCGGCTTCGCTGGGTGCGTCCTGCTCGGCCACCGTTGTCTCGCCCGAGTTACCGGGCAATTCAGCGTCTTGGGCGGGCTGCCGCCGATTCATTTTGATCCATTCCTTCATCTCGGTGCGGCGGACGGGCTCTCGCAGATTTCCTGAAAAATAAGTAAAAGCCCTTGGTTTGTCAAGGTGGGCACTGGCAGGCTGTAACAAGCTCCAGCGGATCTCCTCCTGAGGGTGCAGGGCGCGGAGGTGCTCGGCGAGCGGGTCGACGGTCTCGGCCAAGTGCGCCGAAACGAGGGCGAGGCCGGGGCACCATTCGCCGTCCAGTATCTCCAAGGGCTGCTCGCAGTCGGCAAAGGCGCGGTAATCGATGCCGAGCCGCCGCAGCACGCTGCCGAGGTGGTGGCGGGTGGGCGCATGCTCGCAGAGGATCATCACCGGGCCACAATGGCGCGCGATGTCGAAGGGCAGATTCGAGCCGGGGTCGCCGGGGCAGCTCTCGATGGTGAAGAAGAAGGTCGAGCCTTTTTCGGCTTCACTCTCGACCCAAATTTTGCCGCCCATCAGCTCGCAGAGGCGCTTGCTGATCGCCAGCCCCAGCCCGGTGCCGCCATATTTGCGGGTGGCCGAACCGTCGAGCTGGGAGAAGGGTTTGAACAGCGCATCCTGCTGGTCGGCGGGGATGCCGATGCCGGTGTCGCTGACTTTGAAGAGCAGCATGGCCTTGCCGCACTCCTGACTAGGCGACTGGTAGCTGACGTGGACGTGCACCTCGCCGTCGCTGGTGAACTTGACCGCGTTGCCGACCAGGTTGATGAGCACCTGCCGCAGGCGCGCCTTGTCGCCTTCGAGGAAGTCGGGCACCTCGGACTCGATGCAGTGGGTGACCCGCAAGCGCTTGGCGTCGACCCTCGGGGCAAAGAGGGCGATCACGCCTTCGATCAGCTCGAAGAGGTCGTAGCGCGCCTCGTCCAGCTCGACCTTGCCCGCCTCGATCTTCGAGAGGTCGAGGATCTGGTTGATCAGCTCCAGCAAGATATCGGCGCTCGACTGGATGGTATCGAGG
This sequence comes from uncultured Opitutales bacterium, assembly GCA_964420355.1. Lineage (GTDB taxonomy): Bacteria > Verrucomicrobiota > Verrucomicrobiia > Opitutales > JABSRG01 > CAYQTM01. The sequence continues at coordinate 7,644 of CAYQTM010000005.1, read as the reverse complement.
TAGTCGATTTGCTCATCGTCGAGCGGGGTCTCGTTCAGCAAGTTGGCGAAGCCGATGATGCCGTTCATGGGCGTGCGAATCTCGTGGCTCATGGTGGCGAGGAACTGGCTCTTGGCGGCGTTGGCCATCTCGGCCTCCAGGGCGTTGGCGTTGGCGAGCGAAATAGCGTTCTCCAGCGCAGTGTTCAGGCGGTCGGTATCAAGGCAGCGCTCCGGGCGGTCATCGCCCGGCTCCAGCGGCGGTTTGGTGTGGATCGCCTCCTGATACTCGCCCTGCCGAAAGTAGATGCGCTGGGTGCGTCCATGCACGATGCAGCTCTCCTGCCAGAGCAGCGAGCGGCCTTCTTCCAGCGGCTGGCGGCAGTTGCGGCGGTGCTCCGGGCCTTTCAGCTCGCTCAGCATCGACTCGATCGGCTCCAGTTGCTCGGCATGGAAAAGCTTGTCGATCGGCTCGCCCTCGTGGTTGCCCTCTGGCCAGCCGTAGAGCAGCGCACAGGCGTGGTTGGCGTAGATCAGCCGCCGATTCGACCCCACGATCAGCAGCGGCTCCTCGGCGCGATCAAAGAATGCACAGAGCGCCAGCTCCAGCGGCGTGCCCTCGCGCGGACGCTGCTTGCCGTCGTAAATGCTGCGGGTCGGCTCTTTTTTGGCTTCGGGCGGGCGGGTATTCGAGGACTTCGTCCAGGGCCAGCCGCTGCGGGTCTCGCCAGAGGTAAAAGCCATCCCACCGAGCACACACAGCAGACCCGCGACCGCTAAAAACAGCGATTCGACGAGGCTTGAGCCACCCGAAGCTGGCTCCGCGGCTGCGATAATCAAATTGTAAAAATCCATGGGTGGGCGATGGATAGACACCAAGTCCAAGCTCGGTGCGATTTACAATTCGACCACCCCGCGAAAATCCTGAGCCGAAGCGCAGCCCGCCTCGGCCAGAGGGCTTATCCAAAGGCTTCGGCGAGGCCGAACTTCCAGGTGATATAGATCTGGAGGAGGGAGAGGGCGTTGAAGCAGGCGTGGAAGATGATGGCGCTGAGGATGCGTCCGCTGCGCTCGTAGCTGTAGCAGAGGAGGCAGCCAAGCAGGAAGAGCGGGAAGAGGCCGACGATGTGCTGATGGAGCGCCGAGAAGCAGGCCGAGCTGAACAGGGCAGCTGGCACCGAGCCGAACCAGCCTTTCATCACGCGATAGATGCCCGCGCGGAAGAACAGCTCTTCGGCGATGGGCGCGAGCACCACCGCGCCGAGCACCATGAGGATGAGGTAAATGGCGTTGGGTGCCTCGAAGAAGCGGGCGATGACCTCCTGCGGGTGCAGCGGGATGAGGCCGTCGAAGAGCGCGTTGATCGCGTGGATGAGGCCGATCCAGAGGATTTGCCCGCCGTAAAAGATGGGCATGAGGAGCAGAAAGGCGATCAGGCCGTGCTTGAGCGCGCTCTGGGGTTGGTCAAGGCCGATCTCGCGGCGGGTGGCCTCGGATTGAAATTGCCGGATGAGCAGATAAGCGGCGATGAAGGGCAGTTGCAGGCTGAGAATGCCGACGAGCATCTGCTGGGCGCGCGCGGTGGCCGTGGGTGGGGCATCGACCAGCCCAAATCCGTGGAAGAGGCTGATCTGGAGGAAAATCACCATCAGCACGGTGGCGATCAGCACCACGCCAGCGTCCAGCGGGGTCAGGTGCCAGGCCTCGACCCGCGCTCGGCGCGAGCCGCCGATGCGCACACCGCGCGCCCACAGCGTCAGCCCGGCCAACACCACAACCCCCTGAATGCCCAGCAGCAAGGTGGCAGCGGCGGCCTGCGGGTCGTCGAACATGTGCGGCTAACTCCAGCGGATGAGCGCCGCCGCCCAGGTCAGCCCCGCGCCGAAGCCGACCAGCAGAATGTTCTGCCCAGCCTGCAGGCGCCCCATCTCGGCGGCCTCGCCCAGCGCGATGGGGATGCTGGCGGCGGAGGTGTTGCCGTAGCGTTCGAGGTTGATAAAAAAGCGCTCCATCGGGATTTCCAGCCGCGCGCTGAGGGCGTCGATGATGCGGGTGTTGGCCTGGTGGGGGATGACCAGCGCGATGTCGTCGGGGCTGAGGTTTTGCGAGGCGAGGATGTCGCGCGCCGCCTGCTCCATTGCGCGCACGGCCAGCTTGAAGACCTCCTTGCCGTTCATTTTCAGGTAGTGCTCGCGCGCGTCGACCGTGGCATGGCTGGCGGGCTTGGCCGAGCCGCCGGCGGGCAGGTAGAGCAGGTTGGGGTTGCGGCCATCGGCACCGAGGCGGATCGAGCGCAGACCCTCGCCGGGCTGGTCGCTGACCTGCAAGACCGCCGCGCCTGAGCCGTCGCCAAAGAGCACGCAGGTGGCGCGATCCTCCCAGTCGGTGATCGACGAAAGCGTCTCCGCGCCAATCACCAGCGCCGTGCGGTAGCCGCCGCCGCGCAGGAGATTACTGGCCACCTCAAGCGCATAGATAAAGCCCGAGCAGGCGGCCTGCACATCGAAGCAGGGCACGGTGCGCAGGCCGAGCTTGGCCTGAGTGATGCAGGCGGTCGAGGGGAAGGGCATGTCGGGCGTGACGCTGGCCACAATCATCACGTCGATCTCCTCGGGCGCGACACCTGCCGATGCCATGGCCTTGCGCGCGGCCTCAGTGGCGAGGTCGCTGGTGCACTGGTCATCCGAGGACAGGCGCCGCTCGGAGATGCCCGTGCGCGTGCGAATCCACTCGTCCGAGGTGTCGACCATCTCAGACAAATCCGCATTGGTTAGCACCCGATCTGGCGCGTAGTAGCCCACCCCGGCCACCTTAATCGAAGGTAAAGCGTTAAAATCGCTCATCGAAAAAAATACAAAAAATGAAAGGCAGGCCACTGTCCTGCCCGTGTGTAAAGCATCGTTCTAAGCCAGCCAACCCCTTGCCGACAAGCATTTTCCGGCCACCCGCAAGTGACATCGGTCATCCTTCAGTCTCAAAGCAGACGTCAGTCATAGGGTTGCAGGAAAGCGGGCGCGAAAATTAAGGAATTGATCGAAGCGGCCTGTAGATGAATTGCTTCCTCTCAGGCGGGATCGCAAAGGTGCGCAGGGCAGTATCACGAGAGGCACATTGGCACAACGCGCATTTGTGCTACACTTATGCCAGCCGCATAGCGGTGATCGATTTGTGCTACACTTACGCCAGCCGCATAGCGGCGTTATATTTTAGCCGTGGCGCGTAAGCCCACGGAACTGCGTACACCCGATATTGAGCCGCATAGCGGCGACACAACCGCCGATTATAGCCAACAGTGATCCTGAAAGATTCGCACCATCTCATTGATTGAAAATTTATGGAAAAAGAGCTGAACCCAAGGAAAAGATGCGGAGGTAACTTATCTATTGGGTGATTGGAGGTGGCTTTACCGAAGCCTTTCTGCCGCCGCGATGCGGCTTACTGGCCGGAAATTGCCTTTCCGTGGGCTTACGCCCACGGCTAAAATCTAACGCCGCGATGCGGCTATACTCTGCCTTTCCGTGGGCTGACGCCCACGGCTAAAATCCAACGCCGTGATGTGGTTATGCTTCTGCCTTTCCGTGGGCTTACGCCCACGGCTAAAATCTAACGCCGCGATGCGGCTATACTTCAGTGATGGCTTCCAGAGTCCTTCGTCTAATTTATATAGACGTTGCGCAGGTAGCGAATGAAGGCGCGGGCGCTGTCTTCGGGGCGGTCGAGGTGATCGAGGATTTCGCCTTTGTAGTAATCGAGGTAGTGGGGCGAGGTCTCGGCTTCCTGGAGCAGCTCGATGGTGTTGAGGGCGGTCGACCAGTCCTCTTTTTCCAGACTGAGGCGGAGGAGGACGATGCCTGCCGCGAGGTCGTTGGGGTTGTTGCGCAGGTGGCGGAGCAGCTGATGCGGCTCCATCGGGGTCAAGAGGTTGGGCAGGGATGGCGGCGGGAGGAGTTCGCGCACCATCTCGACCGCTTGCGCCGACTGCCCGGTGGCGTGCAGGGCGATGGCGCGGAGCTTGGCGCTGTTGGGGAAGAGGTTGGGATACTCGTCGAGGTAGGCGAGCAGGCGCTCGGCTCCGCTGGTCTGGGCGTAGCGCAGCAGCAGGCGCTGGCGCGGCGGGTCGGGCAGGTGAGAAAGGTCGGTGTGGAGGTCGAGGCCGCGCGCGAACCAGCGGCGGAACTGCTCGTCATCGGGCATGCCACGCATGTGCTCGGCACGGAGCGCAGGGTAGCTGAGCAGGATGTCGTCGAGGGCGGGCTCCAGCGAGGGCCGGCGGCGCAGCAGACGATAGAGCGCCGCGGACTTGCTGCTGAGGTCGAGCTGGCTGCGGTGGATCATCTCGCGGGCGGCAGAGAGCGTGCGCACGCCATCGTAAGGCAGCCACAGCTCGGCCTCGGCCAGCGCGACCGATGGCAGCGGTGCCGAGAGCAGGCGGGCGGCGCGGAGCTGAGTGCGCGCGGCGGCGATGTCGGGCTGGCGGCGCTCGGTCTCCAGCGCGGCCAGACCCGCCGCATAATAGCCGCGCCAGTCGAGCGGACGCACCTGTTGGTAGGCCGCAGCGGCCTCTTCGGCGATGGCGGGCATCCGGCGCTCGACCGCCTGATTGAGCGCTTCGGTCTGCTCGGCGAGGAAAATTTCGCTATGCAAAGGACGGTTCGCTACCCCGGCGGTCAGCCATACCGCCCCGACCGCGATGAGGGCGAGTCCCCCTGCCCTACCCACCCAGCTCGGCAGCGCGTTGGGCTTGGCCAGACGATCCCAGGGCAGCGCATAACCCAGCAGCAGCAGCGCGAGGAAAAGGCTGCCCACCCGATGCCCCGACACGTCGACAAAGCTGTGCACCAGAAAAACGAGGCAGCCCACCTGCGCCAGCACGCGCGACAGATAGCTCGCCAAATGCGCCGTCTGCCCAAAGCGCCAGAGCACCCAGCCGACTGCCAGCGCAAAGAGCACCGCCACCGGCAGCCCTTGCTCGGCAGCCAGCCAGAGCCAGTCGCTCTCGGGGTGGTTGATCGCCCGCTCGCTGACCGAGGCGCTGCGATAGAGGCCAAAAACATCGCCAAACGAGGCCAGCCCAGTGCCGAGCAGCGGCTGGTCGGCCACCATCTGGGTGGCGTCTTCATAAATCGCCGCGCGAAAGCCGAAGAGGCCGTCTTCGCCCTCCAACAGGCGCTCGCCCGCCTTGCCGCCGCTCAGGGCTATCGCTCCTACGATAAGCACCGCCGCGCCCGCCACCAGCAGCGCCTTGTAATTGCGGTCGGGCGACTTCCAGATCCAGAGCGCCGCGTAGGCAACCGCCCCGAAGCCAAAGAGCACGATGCCCGCCCGTGAGGTGCCGGTGGCCAGTGCGCCGAGGATGAAGAGGGTGCAGACCGTACCGAACGAGAGGCGTAAGGCGCTTTCGCGCAGGGAGTTGAGCGTGAGGCCAAAGCTGAGCACGCCCGTTATGGCCAGAAAGTTAGCCATCTGGTTGCGGTTGGCAAAGAAAGTGAAGTGCTCCTTGTCTTGCGACAAGGGGTAACGCCATTCGAGCGAGCCACCAATCACGATCATCAGCGCAAAAGCCGCGCCCACCGCAGCGATCACCCAGAGCGCCAGCGACAGCTCGCGCGGGTGCACGCGACGGCTGATCGACCAGAGAAAAAAGCCCGTGCCGGCAAGAAAGAGCACAAAAGCCTCCGCCGCCGGCCAGAGATTGACCGCCACCGTGCCCGGTAGCGCCACCGCCTCCAGAGCCGCCACCGCCTCGCGCCAGCGCCCGTGCAGCGCCTCGCCTAACGGCAAATAACCAAGCACAAAGGCCACCGCAAACGCCCCCAGCGCCAAGCCTGGCAACAGCCCCGGCGACTGCTGCGGCGGCTTCCAAACCAGCAGCAAGCCAACCCCGAGCAGCGCCGCCGCCTGCGCCACCACCAGCGTCCCGCCGCCCAGCAGCACCAACCCCGTCACCAGCAGCAGACCCGCCAGCGACCCATCGGTCTCCCGCCACAAACGCGCCACCGGTTGCCGCTTCTGCCGCCGCAGCCGCCGCTTCTCGCCCGAGCGGGATCGCCGCCGCCCTACACTCTCTTGCCCCTCTGCGCCACTCATGGGGGCTAAGTTAGCAGCCCTGACGCTATTAGCAAACACGTTCTCAATACCAAAAGCGCGCGACGAAAGCCGCTACTCTTTTGATTTGAGCCGCTCGTCGAGCTTCCGCAAAAAGTCCCAACTGAAGATGCCCGTGCGGTGCCCGTCGGTGAACTCGATGCGGATGGCGTAGTTGCCGACCGCGTGCCAGGCGCGGATGCCCACGCCCGGATGCTTGCGGGCCGGCTCGCCGCCGTGACGCTGCCCGAGGATGTCGACCTCCCCCACATTCTCGGCGCTGGGCGAGTGCTCGCGCAGTTGCTCAGCGTGCAGGTAAGTTTCGCTGCCGTCCTGCCAGACGATGGCCAGCTCGTTACCGATGACTTGTAGATTACTCGGGCGCATGACTACTTGCTGACTTTGGCTTGATCGCGTATCCACTTGGCGGCGCGGGTCTTCTCTTCGTCGGGAAATTCGTGGCCGACCTCCGGCATGATGCGGTAGGTGGTGCGCTCGCTGGGCAGCGTGATCAGGGTCTCGGCAAGCGGTCGCAGCCAGTCGCCCGACTTCTGGCCATTGATGAGCAGAAAGGACTTCTCGGACAAGTCCTTGTCCGGCTTCAGCTCCTTGCCGCCCTCGACCAGCACAAAATGGCTGAAATGCTGGAGCATCCACGCGCGGCCTTCGGGGTCGTTGAGCACCGCCGCCGTCGCATTCGCACCATTGGAGAAACCGCCGATGAACGTGCGCTTGCGGTCGATATTGGGCACCTCCGCGAACACCTTCTCCAGCATGGGCTTCCAAAGCTGCCAGAGGTAGTCGCCCTCGATCGAACCGATGTAGAGGCGGCTCCACTTATTGGCTTCGTCCGGCTCGATGCGCTCCAGCTCGCTGAGAAAAAGCGGGATGCTGACCAGAATAAAGTCCTGCAAGCCAACCAACTGCTCGGCGGGCTTGGGACGACGTCCGGGGTCGCCCCAGGCACCACCCATAAAAAGCAGCAACGGAAAATCGCGGTCGCTCGAATAGTTCTCCGGCAACTGCACCGATACGGTGGGCGGGTGCTCCACCTCGATCTGGCGCCCGAGCGTGAGCGTCCAGAGGCTCGGCGGGTGCTCAGGAAACTCCCAGCGCAGCAGCTCGCCCGGCTTGAGCTTCGACGCCTCGGCAGGCGCAGACTCCTTGCCCTTCTCGGCTGGCTTGGCCGCCTCCTCCCCAAGCGCGTGCACACTCATCAATAAGCCCACCATCAGCCCGAACGCCAAATGCAGCGGGCAAAAGTTGCGGCGAAAACAAAGCATAGCAGATAGAGCTGGGGGATCTTCAGCAGCTGTAAAGCCACTCAGCAATAATTCGATGCTGCCAGATATAGGGCTTGAGACTGGATCAAGCAAGCCCTTGTTCCGAGGTTGTCTGACTGATCGTGGCCTGCCGAACTCCGAACTCACCTCAATCATTAGGGTGGTTTTCGATGAGCCGTGCCAAGCTGTTAGAGTGACAAGGGCTTGTGGCTTTGCGAAGCTGCACTGCTAAGTGCCGCGAGTTAATGGCGCAAGTCTTTGCCGCCAAGCAGATTGGTGCGGATCGCGAAATAACACTC
>CAYQTM010000004.1:5977-16074 GCA_964420355.1 uncultured Opitutales bacterium | reverse complement strand
CCGCATGGCCGAAACTATCGACCGCCTGGCCGCCCTCCTGCTGCCGGAACACGTCGAAACCCGCCCCGGCGGCCACAACTGGGACACCTGGGTGCCGCTCTGGGAGCAGATGCTGCCGCGCTTCCGCGAGATGGTGAATGCGCCGTCCGCTACCAGCGATAAATCAGCCCAAGAGTGACCCCGAGTGCGTCAATCCCCGGATTGGGGTCGGTCTGGCCGCCGTTCGACATGTGCTGAAAAGTGACCGCCGCCAGCCCATCGAGCTGCGGGCGCAATTGCTGCCGCACACCCGCCTGCGCAAACCAGTTCAGCGTAAAATCCTGACCCTGGCCGCCCTCGACATCCCCCGAGTTGATGAAACCCGCACCGCCGCCCGCCGCCGCATACCAGGCGCGCGATCCCACCGCCGGCCAAAACTCCAGCACCGGCGCCGCCGAAAACCCCACATACAAATCCTCCGGCCCCTCCAGCACCGCCTCGGTAATCAGCGCAAAACGCGGGCGCACCACCAGCCGCGCCCCGGCCTCGCCCTCCCAAAGCTGAAAGTGCATCGGTCCGCGCACCACCCACTCGACCAGCCCCAGCTCATAATCAATCGGCGTATCGTCGCCCACCTGCACCAGATACCCGGCCTCGACCCCAGCCTCCCAGCGCTCCCAGGGCGCCTTGTCGCTCGCCCCGACCAGCGCCTGGCCGAGCGTCATCCAGAAAAGCAAAAGCAGGAGCCCGTAACGCATACTCAGGCTTTAGCGCCTGCGGCAAAATCAGGCAAGCCGCGAATCCCCGCTGGTCGGCGCAAAATTGTGCTTGCGCCGGTTGTGAGGCGGGGGCAGGGTAGGGGAGTCACCTGTAGGGGAGCCTCGCGCACGAGGCTGAGAGCGGCTTGGCGCGAGCCGGACCCTCGGACCCTGCCCCGGATCATGCCGGCGAAGGGAACAGGAGCCGGCATTTCCGCGTGCGCGGGTCGTGCCTGTTTTCGGTCGCTTTTTCCGGGCTTCACGAAAACAAACCATGATTCGATTCCATCGCCTGCCCACGCTGCTTTTTATAAGTGCCACTGCCGCTCTCGCGCAGGAGCCCGCCGCCGAGCGCGGCCAAGGTCTGCGCACGCTGGCACCCTTCACGATCGAGGTCTTCGCCGAGGAGGACGCTATTCTGCCGCTGGATCGCGCGCCCGAGAGCGTGCTGGGGATGCCGCTCGACCTGCTGGAGACACCGCGCGCGGCCACGGTGCTGCCGGAGCCGCTGATCGAGGCGGTCGGCGCGGGCGGGATCGAGGACTTGGCTGCGCTCGCGCCGGGTGCCAGCGCCAACGCGCAGTTCGGGCACGTCACCACGCCGCTGATTCGAGGGGACATCGCCGAGAGCTATCTCAACGGGCAGCGCCGCAGCAGCAATCTCTACGGCTACAAGCCCGTGCTGCACGCGGTCGAACGGGTGGACGTGGTGCGCGGGCCGGCCTCGGTCGCCTTCGGCCCGGGCTATCACAGCGGCGGTTATGTGAATTACGCGAGCAAGCGCCCAGGGTTGCGGCGGGGTTTCGGGAGCGTCGAGGCGCGGCTGGGGAGCTGGGCGGAGGGCGACAGTTGGCGCAACGCGAGCCTGGAGCTGGATGTGTCGCAGGTGCTTCTGCCGGGCGAGCTGGGGCTGCGGCTGAGCCTTTCGGCGCGCGAGAACGAGACCTTTATCGACAGCCCGGCGGCAGAGGACGACCACCGCGCTGCCTATGTGGCACTGCGTTGGGAGCCGACCGAGCGCTACCGCCTCGACCTCGCCGCCAGCTACCTGCACCAGAAGGCGCCGCAGTTGCTCGGGGTGAATCGCCCGACCCCGCAGCTAATTGAGGACAACCGCTATTTCACCGGCAGCGCGGGCTTTGTCGACGGCGCTTTCGTGCTCACACCGACCGGCACGATCGAGGCACCGCGCGGTCTGAGCCTGCTCTCGGACGACGATTACAGCGAGGCCGAAGTCGCCTGGGTGCAGCTCATTCAGACGCTCGAGCTGGCCGACGGGCTGAGCTGGACGAACCGCACCCTCGCCGAGTCGGTCGACCGTGAGCGCGTGCACGAGTTCGCTTACGCCGAGTTTGTCGATCAGCAGACTTTTGCCCACCGCAGCGAGCTGCTCTGGACAGCCCCCGAGCGCCTCGACCTCCTGATCGGGGTGGCGCTGCGCTACGAAGGCCGCGAGAGCTACGTCAACTTTTTCAACGAAATCCCCTTCGCCTACGACCTGACCGAGGGCGCGAATTTCTCCATCGCCGACCGCTATCCGGGGCTGCTCGTCCCCGGCACGACCGGCCCTGGTGGCCAACAATTTTTCAGCGGTGTCTTCAGCCCCGAGACCACCGACTCCGCCCTCTGGAATGCCGCCGCCTTTGCTCAGGCCACCTGGGACTTCGCGCCCGACTGGCGGCTGATCGCCGGCCTGCGCGGAGACCTCTACGACGCCGAGGCGCGCGACCCCTTCCAGCCCGTTCGCCGCGACTCCGGCAGCTTCAGTAACCACAGCGCCGAGGCCAGCCTGATCCGCTTCTTCGGCAGCCAGAGCGCCTACCTGACCTACAGCCAGACCCGCGCGGTCGAGGGCTCCATCGCGGGCGGCGGCATCATGCTCGACGCCAGCGGCGCGCTTATGGAGGATAATTTCGACAACCGCAACACGCTGATCGAAGCCGGTTGGCGCGGGCGCTTCTTTGAGCACGCGCCGGCCGCCGGAGTGACCGGTTTTTATCAGGAGCGCAACAAGCGCGAAATCCGCGGCGGGCGCAGCGATCTGCGGCTCCACGGTGCCGAGGCCGAGCTGCTCTACCAGCCCAACCGCCGCTTCTACGCCTTCGCCAACGCCGCCTGGCTCGAGGCCCGTTACGACGACTCCGCGCCGGGGCAGCTCGGCGGACGCTCGATCTATGGCCTCTACGCGCCCGGCACCGGCTCCGACGGCCTCGGCGATGGCGCGGGCTTTGACTTCCTCTTCTTCGACCAAGTGCCGCCCGGCGACTACCGGGTGCCCGGCGTCTCGCGCTGGACGCTGGCGGGCGGGCTCGGTTGGCGACCCGAGCGCGGCCTCGGCGGCAGCCTCTGGGGCGACTGGCAGAGCGCCCAGCCCGGCAACCTCGACGACGAATACGAAATCCCCAGCCGCCTGCTCCTCAACGCCGCCCTCACCTGGCGCTTCGAGCGCGCGCTCCTGCGCCTGCGCGTCCTCAACCTCACCGACAACGACGGCTGGATCCACAACGGTCAGACCTTCTTCGCCAACCAGCTCATCAGCCGCCAGCCGCCGCGCCGCGCCGAGCTCTCCGCCCGCTTCGACTGGTGAAATTGAGCGCCTTGCCCGCGCAGGCCAATCACTCCTTGAGGCGGGCGAAAAACATTTTGCCGCCCGCCGAGGGCAGGACGCTGGTCACTTCGGCGTCGACGATTTCGCCGATACGATCCTGAGCATCGTTGATGACGACCATCGCGCCATCGGGCAGAAAGCCGAGGGCTTGTCCCCTTTCCTTGCCCGGTTTGACCAGCTCGACGCGCACCTGCTCGCCGACCGAGGTGTCGGGGTTGAGCGCCTTGGCCAGACTGTTGAGGTTGAGCCAGCGCACTCCGTGGAACTCGGCCAGCTTGGCGAGATTGAAGTCTGTCGTGAGCAACTGCGCCTTGAGCGACTGCGCGAGAAAGATCAGCTTGGCATCGACCTCCGCCCCTTTTTCGACCTCGCTCTCGTGGATGCGCAGGTCGAGGTAGGGCAGCTCGCGGAGCTGGCTGAGGGTCTCCAGGCCCTGACGCCCCTTGCGCTGGCGCGCGGGGTCGGAGGAGTCGGCGATGGCCTGCAACTCGTCGAGCACAAACCGTGGAATGATAAGCGCCTGCGCCAGCCAGCGCGACTCCGCCAACGCGGCGATCCGCCCGTCGATCAGCGCCGAGGTGTCGACCACCATGAGCGGCACATTGACCTCGTGCGGGACAAAGCGCACGTAGGGGATAACGAGATTGAATTCATCCCTGCCGCGCAGCGCCAGCACGGCTCCGAGGTAGGTGCAGACGATAAAGAGCGCCAGCCGCACCAGATAAACCGTGCCCGCCGAGTCCTCCTCCTGCACCAGCGGGTCGAAGAGCGGCGAGACCGAGATGAGGGTGGCGATCAGCAGACCAATGGCGAGTCCAAAGCTGAGCGCCGTCAGTCCACGCAGGCTGAAACCCTTGAGGTAGATGTCGGTCAGGATGGTGAGCACGCCCAGCCCGACGCCCACCCCGATGATGACCCAACGGGGCGTCGTATCACCTCCGAACAGGTAGGCGACCAGCATGCTGCCCGTGATGCAGAACAGCAGGAAAACAATACGGATGACGGTGAGCGTTTTATTCATGCCGAAGCTATGATTAGTCGCTCGAAGTGGCCACAGATTCAACTAAAAAGCGGAGACCAATCCAGTCGGCACCGCGTGGGCTGTCCCTCATCTCGATGGGCACACGATAAAGCGCTTCGAGGCTATCGGTTGCATCACCACCCGCAACCGGGTAGGCGTCGCCCGCATCCGGTGCCTGCAACCACTCGGCGACGTTGCCGAGCAAGTCGACGAAGCCCCCGGCGGTGGGTTCGCGGGTGCCGATCGGCTGGGGCGCGCCCTCGCTGTTTTCGCTGTTCCAGGTTACCGCTTCCAGCTTGATGTAGCGCAGATTGCCGAGCGCCGCCTTGAAATCGGCCTCGCTGGGCAGGCGCACCGGACGCCCGAGCACCCAGGTCAGGCGCTGGCAGAATTCGCTGGCGTTTGCGTAGCGGATAGGGGGGACGGGCAGAGTCTCGCCGCTGACCGGGCTGGGGTTGCTCCCCATGACGACCCGGTAGAGCCGGTGCGGCACCTCGGTGCGGAACATGCGCGCGCCGGCCTGGCCGGGCAGGGGCACGAGGTCGGCATAAATCCGCTCCTGCACATCGTCCAGATTCTCGCCGAGAAAGCTCAGGTAGCGAGCGCGCAGGGGAGCGTCACCGAGGTCGGCCTGACTCTGCGGAAACGCGTCGTTGAACTCGGCGAGGTTGGCGTTCAGCTCCTGCAAAAGCTCGCGGGCGTTACCGGTGTCGCGATCACGCAGCAGCTGTTCGAGGCGCGTGGTGCTGGCGCGAATTTGCGAGGCGAGGCGGAAGCTGAGCGCGGTCTGGCGCAGCCCATCCAGCTCGCCGACCCGCTGGGGCGAGGAAAAACGGCTGTCGGGGAACTGCTCGTTGAGCACTTGCTGGCGGCGCATGGCGTCGGAGTAGTGGTCGGCGGCCTCCAGATAATTGCCGTTCGACTCGGCATTTTGAGCGGCTTCCACCCGCTCGTTGATGAAGCTCAGCGACAGGCCGGCCTCGTAATCGGTCAGCTTGGCGCGTAGTTGCCCCAGACGCACCGGGCTGGCCTGACTCGCCCCTCGGTAGTCGCGATTGAGCTGCTCCTGAATGAGCCGCGCATCGGCCATCAGGGTGCGCGCGCGCTCCCAGTTGCCGCTTTCGGCGGCGGCATCAGCCTCGCGTTCGAGGCTCAGGCTGCGCTGGTAGAGCGGCTCGGCCTCCAGGTAGCGCACAGTGCGCTCGAGGCGGTTCTGGCGGGCGGGGTTGGCTAACGGGCTTTGGCTCAGCCGCTGATTGATCTCCCGCTGCAAGGCCAGCGCCTCGCGAAACTTCTCCAGCGCGGCGTCCATCTGCCCCAGATTTTGCAGCTCACGCGCCTCGGTCTCGACCTCCAGCAGGGTCTGCTCAACCGGGCGCGAAGCGTAGTCGTGCAGCTTGGCGCGCAGGGCGTCCCGCCGACTGTAAAACTCGCGATCCCCGGTCGGCGAGCGCTTCAAATAGGCCACCTGCAAGTCGAGCGCCTCCTTCAACTGCGCCACCTCGGCCTCGGTGGGCTCGCGAATCGCGATAACCGCATCAAATTCTTCCTCCAGCGCCATGCTCTGGCGCAGCAAATCGGCCACCGACATATCCTCATATTTTTCGGCGGCTTTATCGGGCACCGAGCGGGGTCCCAACTGGGGATAAAAATAGGCAAAAGCCAGAGGCAGGGCGATCAGCAGGAGGACGCCCAGCACTTGCAAGGTCTTTTTCAATGGGGAATGGCGGCGCATAGCTCGGAAAAGCGAATAGCTTTACCCTAGCGACATACGCCTGCCGCGACAACCGTTTTCGCGTGGGAAATCAGCGCGCCTTCGTGCGAGCCTGCGAGGGAATCGGCGGGCGGGTCTTGTCGGCCTCATCGCGGGCGTGGGCGGCGCTCTTGAGAAACTTGATGAGCTCGGGCATGACAAGCGGTTTGGGCAGGAAGTGATCCATTCCGGCGGCGCGGCAGCGTTTGCGGTCGGTCTCCATCACGCTGGCGGTGAGCGCAGCAATCGGGCAGCGCGTAGCGTGAAAACCGGCGCGTCCGTCGCGCATCGCGCGGGCGGTTTCGAGACCGTTAAGACCCGGCATGTGCAAGTCGAGCAGCACGGCGTCGAACTCGCAGGCCTCGATCAGCGAGAGCGCTTCCAGCCCATCCTGCGCTACCGCATAGCCGCAGTCGAGCCGCTGGAGCAGCATGGTGGCGACCCGCTGATTGGTGCGGTTGTCGTCGACCACCAGCACGCGCATCGGCGGCAGCGTGCCCGAAAGCGGCGAGCGGCTACCGGTCGGGAAATGAACGGCTGTCGGCGACGAGACCCCGACGGGCAGCTTCACCGTGAAGGTCGATCCCTTGCCCGGCTGGCTCTCGACCGTGATGTCGCCATCCATCGCGCGGCTAAGCTGGCGACAGATATTCAAGCCCAGCCCCGTGCCGCCATAACTGCCAAAGCGGGACTCCTCGGTGCGCTCGAAGGCGTTGAAAATCCGCTGGATGTCCTGCGCCTCGATCCCGATGCCCGTATCGGTGACGACCGCCAGAAGCTGGTGGCTGTGCTGTCCCGTGGGCGCGGCCTCCAGGCTGAAGCGTGCCTGAATACGCCCCGTTTTCGTAAACTTGAGGCTATTGCCAATCAGGTTGGCCATGATTTGGAACGTCCGCCCCTTGTCCAGCACGATGGCGGGGTTCGACTCGCCCACTTCCTCGATTTGCAGCCCGATGCCATGCTGCTCGGCCTGCCGCGCGAAAGTGCGCTGAAGCTGCTGGGCGATGTCCCTCATACGACAGACCTCGGGACGCAGTTGCAGGCGTCCGGCTTCGAGCTGGGCAATGTCGAGCAGTTGGTCGATCAGCGTCATCATCCCAAAAGCGCTGCTCTGGATCAGGTCGAGCTGCTCGCGCGCCTCGCCCTTGAGGTTGTGCTCCTGCAAGAGGTCCGCACCCGCCACGATGCCATTCATCGGGGTGCGCAGCTCGTGGCTCATCATGGCCAGAAACTGGTCTTTTGCCTTGCTGGCCGACTCGGCGGCCTGCTTGGCCTCGCGCAGCCGCTCCTCGGTTTGCTTGAGATCGGTGATGTCCGTGCCCATCGCCAGATAGTGGGTTGGGTGCCCATACTTGTCGAAAAATGCTCGCTGATGCCACTGCTGCCAGCGCTCGCCCGTGGCGGTTTCAGCGAGATGAAATATCATCGTGCCCGAGTCGTGCTCCGGTGTGTAGGAGCGGATCTGCCGCAGAAAAGCCGCCTTGCGCTCATCGTTCAGCAGCGCCAGCGCATCGCTGCCGATGTAATCGTTCGGGTGCTGGCCAAAGCGCTCCATAAAGGCGCGGTTGACAAATTCAAATTTGAAATTGGCGTCAAACCGGCAGATCAAGTTGGTCGCATCATTGAGCATCTGCTGATAGCGCGCCTCGCTCTGCTCCCATTTGCTGAGGGTAGCGCTCTGCTCCTTCCGCGCCGCCAGCAGCGGCTTCAGCCACACGCTACGATACAGCGCCCAGATCGTGCTCACCAGCAGCAGAGCGAGCACGGTTGTGTGGATCGTCATCTGCCACTGGTTGGACGCGCGAAGCGCTTGCAGCGCGGCCTCCGCCTCGGCGCTATCGGGCAGCAGACTCTGCAACAGCGCGCTCGATTGCGCATGATCGTGCCAGTGGCTGCTGATCTTATAATACGCAAAACCCACCGTGAGAAAAATCAGCACACGGGGCAGGGTAACGGACTGGAGTATCAGCCTGCGCCCCTCTTGCCTGAGAGTCTCAAGTGCCGGTCGGAGAGCCATCGCGCGAAAAGTAGCTTAACGGAAAGAGAAGTCGGCCTTCTAAAACCGGCTTTAAAGCGTTTTCGTGCCAAGGTGCGTTTTCTCAGCGCAAATGCCAATCAGCGATTTTTCCAGCAAATCAGGCAAGCCCTGCACTATAAGAGCTGATGCCTGAATAATTCTGCATTCGCATTAAACACCCGTGAATTGTCAGCGACTTATGCCCTTAGCCGAAAAAACGGTGCCTTCACCCGTCGCTTTATGGAAACCCTCATCCCCTTTTCAAACGAGACACTCGACAAGATGATCGTCGAAGCGGTCGAGAAATTTTTCGACACCATGCTGAGCGAACATACCGAGTTGATCGATGCCTTTGCCTTTCCACCTGCTGAGGGAGACCCCAAGCGCAATAGTCCGCTCCCCAGCACCGAGCCGATGGTTGTCGGCATGGTCGGCTTTATCGGCAGCATCAATGGCGTGATTTACCTCTACCTGACCGACAGCATGTCCAAGGATGTCACCTGCCAATTCCTCGGCATGGAGCCGGACGAGCTGGTCGATGGCGACCACGAAACAGTCAACGATGCGCTCGGCGAGATGGCCAACATGGTGGCCGGCACATTCAAAAACATCCTCTGCGACGAGGGTTACAACTGCCGCCTCACCATCCCCTCGATCCTGCGCGGCAGCAAATTTTCCATCGAAACCACTTCCTCTGTCATGCGCCGGATTTTCCGGTTCAAGGCGATGCAGCGGGAGTTTGTCGCCGACCTTCTCATGAAACCCGGAGAATAAATCCGATGAGTCTCAAACTGCTCACTGTAGATGATTCCAAGGCCGTCCGCATGATCGTGCGGAAGGCGTTCAAGTCCTTCGACTGCGAGATCCTCGAAGCCGCCAATGGGGTGGAAGGTCTGGCAGCCGCCAGCAAGGACGGGCCGGATCTGATCCTTCTCGACGTCACCATGCCCGTCATGGATGGCATCGAGATGCTGACCAAGTTGAAGGCCGACGCCAAGACCAAGGGCATCCCCGTCATCATGCTGACCGCCGAGGCGGGACGCGAAAATGTGATGAAGATCGCCAAGATCGGCATCCGCGACTACATCGTGAAGCCCTTCAAGGAGGAGGTGCTGATCGAGAAGGCGGGACGCGTAGTCGAACTGCGTCCAAAGGATACCGGCAACAGCAAACCCAAGAACATCGACGACCCCATCAAGTTGATGTTGGTGGAAGACAAACCCGCCATCGTCAAGCAGATCGAAGATGGCTTGTCCAAGCTGGTGCCCTGGCAGGTGATCGGTCTCGGCAGCGAGCAGGAGGGCACCGCTGCGGCGGCCAAGGACGTGCCCGATGTCGCGATCATCAGCCTTGGCCTGGCCGAAGAGGGTGGCTTCAACCTCTTCCGCGCCCTGCGCGCCAACCCCAAGACCAAGTTCCTGCCAATCTTTGGTCTCTGCGTGAAAACCGCGACCCACGAGCAGCAGCAGGCGCAGGAAGCCGGGTTTGCCTCCATCATTACCAAACCGATCGACTTCAACGAGCTGGTTGGCAAGGTCTCGAAAGCGCTCAGCCTCGACACCAGCGCCCGCTACTTCAAGACCGAAGAGGACATGATGATCGTCCACTTCCCTAAAATTATCAACGATACGGCGACCACCGAGATCTACACCTACCTCAACGACAAGGTGTCCGAGGCGGTCGACAATGGCCTGGCGCGCGTGGTGGTCGATGCCTCCGATCTGGAGAAAATCGACACCAACCTGGTCAAACTCTTCTGCGACGTGCAGACCGCCTGCACCGAGCTCACCCTGCCCGTCCAATTCGTCGCCGGAGCCGACATCGCCAAAGCCTGCAGCCAATACGAGGAATGCAAGAGCTGGCAATTCGCCGAATCTCTCGACGCCGTCAAGGCAGCCGCGGTCTGAAGTAAAAAGTGAAAAGGAAAAAGGAAAAAACAGCACCTCGACCTTTTTTTTTAC
>CAYQTM010000004.1:0-5967 GCA_964420355.1 uncultured Opitutales bacterium | reverse complement strand
CAAGGCAGCCGCGGTCTGATAAAGTCAGAATGCAGAAGGCAGAAGGCAGAAATTTTTCTGCTACGGGCGGGTGTCGAGCTGCAATTTTTCTGACTTTTGACTTTTGACTTCTGACTTGAAATGAATCCTTCCCCCAAGCTTAGTCCCGAGCTGCGGACGCGCATTGACGCCTGTCCGATGCTGGGGTCGCTGCGCTCGATCAATGACTCGCTGCACCAGTTGATCAACAGCGATCACTCGATGCTCAGCGAAATCGCCGAGGTGACCAATCGCGACCCCTCGATGGCGAGCCGGATGCTACGGCTGGCCAATTCGCCCTTTTATGCCCTGCCCGAACCGGTTGCGAGTATTCAGGATGCGATTCTGCTGCTCGGGATGCGTCAGGTGCGCGAGCTCATCCTCGCCGCGCCCGTCATCGAAGACTTGACCAGCTTCGGCGACAACGCTGCCGAACTCGACTGGGATTCCTTCTGGGCGCACAGCCTCGGCACCGCCATCATCACCCGCGAGCTGCTCACCATGCTGGGGCAGTCCTCCGAGGGCGAAATCGACTATCTGGCCGGCCTGCTGCATAACGTTGGAAAGATTGTTATGCACGCGATCATGCCCGAAACCGCCCCGCTCTTTGCCCCGCGCGAGCCCGAGCACACCGCCGAGGTGCTCGCGAAGGAAATCGAAATCTGCGGCTGCGACCACGCGGCCATCGGTGCCTACTACCTCAAGAAACACAACCTGCCCAAGCCCATCGTCGCCGCCGTGCGCCACCACAACGACCCCGCCGCCGACGAAGACTTTCCCCGCCTCTCAGCCGCCGTCCACGTCGCCGACAACCTCGTCCGCTCGGTCGGCGTCTTCTGCTTCAATAATGAAGAGGCTGAAGAAGCGCTCAGCAGCCACACCCGCGCCGCCTGGCAAGCCCTCGACGAAGATCCCGAAAGCCCCGACTTCGACAACGGACGCCTCATGCGCACCGTCGAGCGCCTGCCCGGCCTACTGCAAAGGATGCTCTGAGCGTTAAAATTCGTCCGCACCCGTGCTTGGAAGGTGAGGAAAGTTGGCTAAAGTGGCGGAAACTTGCCCTCTTTAGAGATCCGAGGGCATCAATTAGCGCTTCACGAATGAAGATGCGCGAATAATACGCAGGCGGCTGTATCCGAATATTCAAGCGTTACAGGATACGAGTGAAGTGCGCGGTCAGCTTGTGTCAATAACCGCGAGCATCGAGCTCGACTGGAAGACGCTATGCGGCTCTATATCAAAGGAATGCCGGTTCCGTGGACTCAAGAGTGGTAAGGGCTTGGAAGAAAATCAGTGTGGCGATCGGACGCCGGAATTTTGTTCGCTGGCAACGCCGTCAGCGGGCAAAAGAACAAGTCGGATTGCTGCGCTTATTTGCTGACAAGCCCTAAGCATCGGCTCCGGTTCTTGGCTTATGCTCCGCTTCGGGTTCGCTCAGATAGATCGGCTGGAGAGTAATAGGGTTGTCAGGGTTTACGCATGGAGCATGCGAAAACCTTCCCGAGAAAGCCCGGCGCGCGCGTGGCGAGCCGGGCTTGGTGAAGGTTTTGCGAGTGCGCCTAACGGTGCAGGGTGGTGTGCTCATCCTGTTCTTGCCACGCTGAGGCACTGTCGAGGCGGTTGTGGCTGCGCGGCTGGACGTCGCCCGGGCGCTTTTGTTGCGGTCGGTGCTGGGCGGCGGGCGCGGCGGCCTTTCCGCGTTTCTTGGTGATGAGGGCGAGGAGGCTGTCGACCTGCTCTTTCATCAGTTGCGCCTGGGCGCTCAGCTCTTCGGCGGCAGCGGCGGATTCTTCGGAGTTGGCGGCGCTCTGCTGCGTTACCTTGTCCATCTCGTTGACCGCCGTGTTCATCTGTTCGATGCCCGTGCTCTGTTCCTTAGAAGCCTGGGCAATGCTTTGGATCAGCTCGCCGATGCGCGTGGTGCTCTCCTGCACCTGCTTGAAGGCGGCGTCGGTGTCGCGGACATACCCGCTGCCGGATTGCACCTTGGTGGCCGAGCGGGCGATCAGGTCGGAAGTGTTCTTCGCGGCCTCGGCAGCGCGTTGGGCAAGGTTGCGCACCTCGTCCGCGACGACGGCGAACCCGGCACCGGCCTCGCCTGCGCGGGCGGCCTCGACGGCGGCGTTTAGCGCGAGGATGTTGGTCTGGAAGGCGATTTCATCGATGGTTTTGACGATCTTTTGGGTCTCGGAGGAAGCCTCGGCGATCTCGGTCATCGAGGTATTGAGCGAACCCATTGTGCGCGAGGCCTGGGACACCAAATCGGCGGCCTCGACCACCAGGCGGTTGGCTTCGTTGCTGTTTTCGGCGTTGCGGGTGGACATGCTGGACAGCTCTTCCAGCGAGGAGGAGGTCTCTTCGAGTGAGGCGGCCTGCTCGGAGGCACCTTCAGCGAGCGCCTGGCTGCCAGTGGAGACCTGTCCGGCGGCGGAGGCCACCTGTTGAGCGCCTTGATCCATCTCGTTGGCGATGGTGGAGAGCACTCGCGAGATGCCCCGCGCAATCACCACGGCCAGCACAGCACCGGTGACCAGCGCGAAGAGCGCGAGACCGGCGGTGCTCAGCTTGACCTTGTCGGCGGCGGCCAGCATGGCCTCGTCGGTCATGACATGCGCCTTGGCCTCGGCTCGCAGCTCGTTGAGCAGCCGCTGCACTTCTCTCAGGGCGGGCGCGGTCTCGCTGCCGTAAATGTGGCTGGCTTTGCGGAAGCCGGCATCGGCTGCGGCTTCGGCATCGAGCACCTGATCAAAAAGCGCATTGATGCTGTCCTTTGCGGCCATGGTTTCGTTGACGTAAACCTCGTAAGCCTTATCGATCTTGTTCTCCTGAACAAAGTCCTGAATTTTCTGCGACGAGGAGAACATCAGCAGGCGGGGCTTCTCGATATCGCTGGCAAAAGTCTTGAAAGCGGGCACCTTGGCCTGCATCTCGCGCCCGAAATCGGACTCGCAGAAGGCTTTGAGCAGGCAATTCTTTTGATCCAGCTCGACCCCCAGTGAAAAGGGTTCGCCAGCGGCAAACTGCCGGGCGCGCTCGACCAGATGCGGGTTATTTTCGTCGATATAAGTGCCGGTGCCGATGACCCAGCCCCAGGGCTCGAACAGCTCGACGTAGGAAATTTTCGGCGACGGCTCGCTGCGTCCGGGTCGCTTGAGGCTATAGGAAACGAAGCCGCGACCCTCGCGCTCGGCGACCCGCGACATTTCCGTCCAGAAGCGCTTGCCGCTGCTGTCCGTGATCTGCGAGATGTCGGTGCCGTTGAGTTTAGTGACGTTGGGGTTCATCACCATGCGCGGGTGTAAGTCCTGAATCCAGATGTAGCCGTCTTCGCCGTATTTCATGGCAGCGATGGTCTCGATGGCGCGCTGTTTTTTCTGTGCCTCAGTGAGATCGGACATCTCGTAAATGGTTTGAATCGAACTGATGCCGATTTCCACATGCTCGGGGAGCACGGAGCGCACCCGACCGATGCCGTCGGCTTCTTCGCCCAGCTTGCGCGAGACGGTATTCGACCATTCGAGGATGGCGAGCTGGATCTCGACCAGCTCCTGACTGAGGCCTGCATTGGCCTGATCGAAGTGCTCCTCGATGGTGATGGCTGAGGCGTGCAGGCGTTGGTGCGGCTCGTCGATCTCATCGAGAATCGGGCGCAGATTGGGGTAGCGTTCTATCAGAAGAGCGCGCTCTTCGCTGTGATACCATTGGCCAAAACCGCACTCGTGGTGGTCGGTCTCTACGTGCAGCTCGGTCACTTTATCATCGGTCAGCAGGGCGTTGACCTGCGCCGCCCAGTTGAGGTGGTCGACTTCGCGCTGCGCCAGCATCCCGTCCAGCTTGTTGCCGGAGATCACGTCATTGGCGTTGCGGACGATTGAGGTGGCACCATTGAAGGCGATCACGCTCACGATCAAGAGAAGCCCCAGCACGATGCTGAAGCCTAGCGCGGTCTTCGCGCCGATGGTCATGGTTTTCCAGTTCATATTAGGGCTCCTTCCAAGAAACCTCGCAGCCGAGGCATATTAGTATTGGTTCATACAAGGTCGGATACGCGATAACGGGCATGAGAGAAATTCATCATCAGCCGAGCGATTTACGCGTAGAGTGGCTCGATAACCCAAGCAAAAGCCCTATTGAGGCTCCTGCTGAGAATTGATTATTATTAGCATCAGTTATGCACCGTAGGCACTGGCCGACGCTCGGGGTGATTCTGGCAGACTGAGGCGGTGTGGAGGCGAGCTGTCTGAGTAGCTGATGTCAGTCTATAAAGCCACCTTGTCAGGATGAGTTAAACATGAACAGGGCAGCGTTGGGACTCAGCCGTAAAAAAAGTTTCGCATTGGCGCGGGATAGTTTAGTCTGCAGGGGTGAAGGCAATCATCATTGGAGCGGGAGAGGTCGGCTACCACTTGGCAGAGCTGCTGAGTCAGGAAGGCAATGACGTCACGGTGATCGAGCAGAGCGAGGTCGGCGGCCAGCGGGTGGACGAGGAGCTGAATGTGCGGGTGGTGCGCGGCAACGGCTCGGCGGCTTCCGTGCTGGAGCGCGCGGATGTCGATGAGGCGCACGCGATTCTCGCGATGACCAGTGACGACCGCGTCAATATCCTCGCCTGTTCGGTCGGTAAAAAGCTGCGCGAAAAGGCGCTCACCATCGCGCGCATCCACGACCAGACCTACGCCGACACCTCGCGCATCAATTACCAACTGCATTTCGGGCTGGATTATCTGCTCAACCCCGAGGCGCTCTGCGCAGTCGAGCTGGCCAAGGAAATCCGCAATCCGGGTCGGGTGGCGGTCGAAAACTTCGCGCGCGGGCAGATCGAGGTGCAAAAAGTGCGGGTCGACCGCCGCTCCAAGCTGCTCGGGCGGGCGCTGCGCGACGTGCGGCTCGACCGCCGCGTGCGCATCGGCTACATCAGCCGAGGCCACGAGCTGCTCCTGCCCACTGCCGAAACCGAGCTGCAGCCGGGCGACTCCCTCACGCTTTTCGGCCACCCCGAGGCGCTCTTCGAGCTGAAGCCCAAGCTCGACCCCAGCAGCAAGGTAGATTCCGTGCGCGTGGTCATTTTTGGCGGCAGCGAGACCGCGATTGCGCTGGTGCGCCTGCTCAACAACCCGCGCTTCAAAATCCGCATCATCGAGCATAACCCGCAGCTCTGCCGCCAGCTCGCCGAGCGATTTCCGCAGGTGACGATCATTCAGGGCGACGCCACCTCGCTGCGGCTGCTGGAGGAGGAGCAGATTGGCGGCGCGGACTACTTCATCGCCTCGACCAAGAAGGACGAGGACAACATCATGACCTGTCTGCAGGCGGCCAAACTCGGCGCGCAGCATGTGCAGCTCGTCATCAACAAGGCCGATTACGAGGCCATCCTCGACAACCTCAAATACACGCTCGGGGTCGAGCGCATTACTTCGCCCCGCATCGCCACCGCCAACGAAGTCATGCGCCTGCTCTCGCGCGAGCCGGTCATCGAGCTGGCCGAGCTGCCCGATGGGGTAGGGCGCATCGTCGAGCTGCGCGTCAGCACCGACAGCGCCGTGGCCGGCCAGCGCATCAAGGACGTCACCCTGCCGCGCGGCAGCATCCTCGTCGCCCTCCTCCACAAATACGAAGCCAGAGTCCCCGGTGCCGACGACACCATCCTCGCCGGCGACCGCGTCGTCGCCATCGCCCCCAAAGACCAGGAACGCGAACTCTACAAGCTCTTCCGCTAGAGCAGCTCACCGGGCGTCGGCATTTTTTCACAAATCAGCCGTTATCAATTTGTAAAAAAACAGACGGGCAGGCTCAAAGATTGACTATTGGAGCGGTCTCAGGCTATGCTTATTTGCAATAGGGGTTTGTCAAAAAGTTTTAAAACTCGTTTGACGGCTCGGATGTGTGACGAAATACTATCCTGAATCCGTGAGATAGTCGTACTTCCCCGACTTTTTCAGAGCGTGATGC
>CAYQTM010000003.1:0-17106 GCA_964420355.1 uncultured Opitutales bacterium | reverse complement strand
TGGTGTTGCCGCTCATGCGGAGCTGTCGCCAAGTAATGTTCTGGTGGCCGCGCCTGCCCTCGCTTTCGAGCGTGAAGAGCGTTACGCGGGCGTAGCGCCCGTGCTCGCGAAGCGGGATGGCGGCGCGCAGAATGCGGCGTTTCTCGGTGTCGACCTCGTAGTCCATCGGGTCGCGGTTGCCCCAGGTGCGCGCCGAGAGGTGGCTGCGCTCGGGGCTTTCGCCGAGAAAGGTGAGGTTGCGGTGGCGCGGGCGCAGCTCAAAGATGCCGGCGTTGCGGTGGTCGAATTTGAGGTGAAAATCGAAGTAGAGGCTGCCCGGCGGCGGACGCAGACTGCGCGGCTCGCCCAGGCCAGACGTCCAGCCCTCGCCCGCGCCTTCGAGCAGATGCCCGGTCACGCGCCAGCCTTCGGGCGTGCGGGTCGAGATGTCGCCGGTGCGCAGATTCAAGTGGCGGGTGGCCTCGCTGTCCTCGGGCGCGCCCTCGCTGAGATGCCATTCGCCCAGCCGCACTTGCCGCTTGGGCTCGGCCACCTTTTCCCAAGTGCGCTCATTTTTTTGATAAGCCGTGACTACCGCGCGACCCTGCGGCATCACATTGTAAGTGCCCTCGGGGAAAAAGACCGTGCCGCCGCCCGCCTTGGCCGCCGCCTCGATCGCGTCGCGAATTGCCGCCGTATCGTCAACCACCCCGTCGCCAACCGCCCCAAAATCGCGCACATCAAAGCGCTCCTCCGCCACCAGACCGCAACCCACCAACCAAGCCAACCCAAAGCAAAGCCCCTTAAACCCACGCACAAACCATCGCATCATCCATCTCCAACGGATGTTTGTGCTACGGCTTAAAAAATTTCAATCTGCGGGCGTGCCGAGGTGCCGTGAGGAAAAGACCCCGAAAAATTTCATTTTTGATTTGATCTACTAGTTGATTTGGGCAAGCTAGCAGCGCAATCCTGCTGTATCCAATGAACGCCGCCACAGCCATTCTCTCTCAATGCGTGGGCGGCGCTGTATCCAAATCCCTCCGACTATGAGCGAGCTATTCATGATTCTCGGGTTCATGCTGGCGGCCTATGCCGTCATCGCGAACGATTCGATTCAGACTCTCGGCACTTTTATGCACTCCAATCGGCGCCGACCGTGGTGGGTGCTGTTTGCCTTTGCTTCGACAATTTTGGTGATAACGCTGGTCGGCGGCTGGGCACTGAGCTTTGTCGAAGCCAGCGGGATCGATGTGCCGATCTATCAGTCGAGTCAGGCGGGCGATCCGGCCTGGGCGCGCTTGAGCGATTACCCGCAGATTCAGGTATTCAACTGGGTGTATGTCATTCCGCCGCTGGTGCTGCTGATCGTCACGCGCATCGGGATTCCCGTCAGCACTTCCTTCATGGTTTTGACCTTTGTTTCGACCGTTTCAGCAGTCGAATTGCAAGAGAATGCGCAGTTTACGGAGATGCTGCTCAAGTCGATGCAGGGCTATGGGCTGGCGGCGCTGACCGGGCTGGTCATCTTCCTTGCCATCACGAAATTTACAGAAGCGCGCTGGCGTCAGGAGGATGATGAAAAGGGTCAGCGGCTGGGCTGGGTCATCGCGCAGTGGATCTCGACCGGTGTTCTTTGGAGCATGTGGCTGGCGCAGGACATGGCCAATATCTTTATCTTTTTGCCGCGCAGCCTGCCCTGGTGGGCGATCCTACTGGTAGTTATCTGGATGGTGGCGATTCAAGCGATTATTTTCCGCGAACGTGGTGGCGCGATTCAGAATGTGGTGAAACAGAAGTCGAACACGGGCGACATCCGCTCGGCCACCATTATCGACCTGACTTACGGCATTCTTCTGGCCTACAAGCTCACCATCAGCACCGTGCCCATGAGCACCACCTGGGTCTTCGTTGGGCTGCTGGCGGGGCGACAGGTCGGCATGGCGACCATTGGTCTTTTCTCGAAGGACAGCAGTGTGCCGCTCGGCAAGGCTTTCCTTCTCTCGGGCAAGGACTTGGCCAAGGTCATCTTTGGTCTGGGTCTCAGCGTGATACTGGCGCTGAGCCTCGCGCAGTTCAAGCCCGAGCAGCCGAGCGTCGACCAACCAGTTGACCAGCAGGTCATCGAGGATGCTGTTGATGACGCCGTCGGCGCGCCGGAATAGCAGAGCCTTTGGCGTCGACTGAAGATTGGGTTTGCCAAGGGAAGCGCTCTGGGCTTGGCTGGCGGCATGGCGAATTTAGGTTATACCGATACTCCGATCATTCCCGGCCAGAGCTGGCGGGTGCACGATGGCGAGCGCCCGCAACCGACGGTTGTGACGCCCGGCGCTTTTTCTGAGCCAAGCGCGCCGCCTTCGGACGCGGTGGTGCTTTTCGACGGGAGCGGGCTGGATCAGTGGGAGAGCCATAAGGAGCCGGGGCAGCCCGCCGGTTGGAAGCTGCTCGACGATGGGGCGATGGAGGTCGCACCGGGCACGGGCGATATTCAGACTCGCGAGGGCTTCGGCACGGCGCAATACCACGTCGAGTGGATGGCTCCGGCGGAGGTCAAAGGCGAGGGGCAAGGGCGCGGCAACAGCGGCGTCTTCCTCATGTCGGCCTACGAGATTCAGGTGCTTGACGGCTACGAAAACCCGACTTACGCCGACGGGATCACCGGGGCGATTTACGGGCAGTTTCCGCCGCGCGTCAATGCCTGCCGCCGCCCGGGCGAGTGGCAGCACTACGACATCCTCTTCACCGCGCCCAAGTTCGACGGCGACCGCCTGCTCGCGCCGGCCTACCTGACCCTGCTGAATAACGGCGTTATCGTCCACGCCCACCAGCAGCTCCTCGGCGCGACCGAGCACAAAATCCTCCCGAAATACACCGCCCACCCCGAGCGTCTGCCTCTGCGCCTGCAGGATCACGGCGACCTCGTGCGCTTCCGCAATATCTGGGTGCGCCCGCTGGAATAAGCCTCACTGGCCGGGCGCGAGGTTTTTGTCCTCGCCCTTGATGTAGCCTTCAAGATTTTCGACCGTCACATCGAGGATGCGTTGCAGCGCTTCGCGCGTGTTGAAGGCATTGTGCGGGGTCACATAGACGTTGCGCATCCTTAGCAATGTCTCGTTAGCCAGAATATCGCCCCAAGCGTGCTCGTCCTCGATCACCGAGCGCACCAGCTCGGCCTCCTCGCGGATGACCGGCTCCTGCCCGAGCACATCCAGCCCGGCGGCGGCGACCCGTCCATCGGCCAGCGCCCGCAGCAGGGCGCGCTCGTTGACCACACTGCCGCGCGAGCTGTTGAGGAAAATCACGCCGTTACGCATCTTTTTGAAGACGCTCTCGTCGATCAAGTCTTTGGTCTTGGGGTTGGCCGGAACGTGGATCGAAATAAAATCCGACTCCTTGCAGAGCCGATCCATGTCCACATATTCAAAATCCTGCTCGCGTGCAAAATCCGCGTCCTCCTTGACGTCCTGCGCCAGCACTTTCATCCCAATGCCACGGCACATCCGCACCATATAACGCCCGATATTGCCGCTCGCGCCGATGATCCCGATGGTTTTGCCCATCACGTCGAAGCCCTGCAAACCGCGGTTGGAAAAGTCGCCCTTGCGGGTGCGATCCACTCCGTCGCTAATTTTGTGGGCGATATTCAGCAGCATTGCCAGCGTGTGCGAGGCCACGGTATTCTCGCCGTAAGCGGGGACGTAGGCCACCTTGATCCCGCGCTCCTTGCAGGCCTCCATGTCGATGTGGTCGAAGCCGGTCGAGCGCGTCGCGATGAGCTTCAGCTTGGGCATCGCCTCGATCGCCTCGCGCGACACCTCGGAGTAGATAAAGACCGAGACCGCCTCGGCCTCGGCGTGCTGCTCCGCTGTCTCGGGGGTGAGGCGCTCGCGCACGCAGGTGACTGAGTGCGACTCCGCCAGCGCATCGAAGCTGGCCTTTTCCCATTCTTCCAATTCAAATACGGATATATTCATAGCGGTGATGCCGCTAAATATATGCCGATTTGCGCACAATCCAAACCTGAGCCCATCATTCTGGCATCGCCAGCGCCAGAGCGACGGCCTTGAGCATCCCCTTGGCCTTGTTAACGGTCTCCTGATATTCGCTGGCGGGGACGGAGTCGGCCACCAGCCCCGCGCCCGACTGAATGTGCAGGATGCCGTCGCGATGCAGGGCAGTGCGGATCGCAATGCAGGAGTCGACGTTGCCGTTGAAGCCGAAGTAGCCGACCGCCCCGGCGTAGGGGCCGCGCGCAGTTTTCTCCAGCTCGGCGATGATCTGCATGGCGCGGATTTTCGGTGCCCCGCTGACCGTTCCCGCCGGGAAGGTGGCGCGCATCAGGTCGAAGCCGCTCTGCCCTGCCGCCAGCCGCCCCTCGACCTGCGAGACGATGTGCATGACATGGCTGTAGCGCTCGACAATCATATACTCAGGCCAGCATATACTGCCAATGGAACATACGCGCCCGATGTCGTTGCGCGCCAGGTCCACCAGCATGAGGTGCTCGGCCCGCTCCTTTTCGTCGGCCAGCAGGTCGGCCTCGTGCGCGCGATCCTCGGCCTCGGTCAGGCCGCGCGGGCGGGTGCCGGCAATGGGGCGAATCTCCACTCGGTCGCCGGTCAGCCGCACATGCACCTCCGGCGAGGCACCCACCAGCGAGAAGTCGCCGGTTTCCAGGCAAAACATGTAGGGCGAGGGATTGACCACCCGCAGCGCGCGATACAGCAGGAGCGGGTCGCGCTCAAAGGGCTGCTTAAAGCGCTGGGAGACAACGGCTTGAATAATATCGCCCGCGCGGATGTATTCGCGGGTGCGCTCGACGCAGGCCTCGAACTCCTCGCGGCTCACCCCCGATTCCGGCAGCTCCATCGCCTCCGGCTCCACCATCGGCGGCGGCGCGGCGCGGCGCGGTGTCTGCAGCAGCCCGGCGATGCGCTGCACCTCGGCACTGGCCGCCGCGTAGGCCTCCTCGGGCGAGGGGTGCTCGTCGAGGTGCGCGTTGACGATGATCTGGATCACCTGCCGCGCATGGTCGAAGGTCACCACCGAGTCCGTGATCAAAAAATAGAGCAGCGGCGTGCCCAACTGGTCGTCCTCGGGGCGCGGCACGGTTGGCTCGATCCGGTGCACATATTCATAGCCGATGAAGCCCAGCGCACCGCCCGTAAAGCGCGGCAGCCCCGGCAGCTCGACCGGCTTGCAACCCGCCAGCTCCTGCTCGATCAGCTCCAGCGGATCGGCGGGCGTGGCCACCGTGCGCGTCTCGCCCGACTTCTCGCGAATCCGCGTCTCCTGCTCGAACACCTCAAAAATCCGCCGCGGCCCGCTCCCGAGAAAGCTGTAACGGCTCAGGTGCTCGCCGCCGGAAATCGACTCGAACAGAAACGCCGGACGCTCCTCGCGCAGGCGCTGGTAGAGCGACAGCGGGGTCGCCGTATCGGCCATCAGCTCGGCGGTCAGCGGCACGAGATTGCCCTCGCACGCCAGCTCTTTGAAGCGCGGCAGACTGGGCTGCAGGGTCAGCGAAGTTTCCATGCCCCAGCAGACAACGCTTTCCGCCCGGCGGCAACAGGAAATTAGTTCAAAGGTCTAAGTTCAAAGGTCAAAGTTGATGATCGAATACGTGTCGAACTTGTTGCGCCGACTCGTGACGCCGTGATTCAATAACAAGACCCGCCGGTTTGGGCGGGTCTTGTGTGACATTGCTTGTAAAGCGGTTAGCTTTTGGCTGCGAGGTAGTGCTGGTTGGCTTTGCTCCAGTCGACCACGTTCCAGAAGGCGGCCACGTAATCGGGGCGCTTGTTCTGATACTTCAGATAGTACGCGTGCTCCCAGACGTCGACGCCAATCACGGGCTTGCCCTCGACTTCAACGAAGCCCTTCATCAGGGGGCTGTCCTGATTGGGCGTGCTGGTCACCGCCAGACCGCCGTCGGGCTTAACCACCAGCCAGGCCCAGCCGCTGCCAAAGCGCGTTAGCGCGGCGTTAGTGAACTGCTCCTTGAAGGCTTCAAGGCTACCGAAGGTGCTCTTGATCGCCTCGCCCAGCTCGCCAGTCGGGGCACCGCCGCCCTGACCCGAGATCAGCGCGAAGAAGAAAGTGTGGTTAGCGTGGCCGCCGCCGTTGTTGCGCACCGCCGTGCGGATGTCCGCAGGCACCGCATTGAGGTCGGTCACCAGCTCGTCAATCGGCTTGCCCGCCAGCGCATCATGCCCTTCGAGCGCCGAGTTGAGCTTGGTCACGTAGGTGTTGTGATGCTTGGTGTGGTGGATTTCCATGGTCGCAGCATCGATGTTGGGTTCGAGCGCCGCGTAGTCATAGCCTAGTGCAGGAAGTGAGTATGCCATAAGTTTTTATCAGTTAGCTGTTGGAATCTTTTATTCGAGGTTACATACCTTGATCACCCTGCTTTGAACGTCAACCGGCCAAAGCGTTTTTACCCTCTGATAATTGAGGTTTTTACCGGGAATCGCCGACCGTCAGCCAACATTTGCCGAGAAAACGTGCAGCCATTTGCAAATCGGCTGCCAACGGGTTATGTGCCTTTGTTGGGTTTTTCAGTATGAATATCAAGACGATTGCTTTCGGTGGTGCGCTTTCCATGCCGTGGACGGCGGAGATCACGCTCCTTTTTCTGCGAATTTACGCTGGGCTGGCGATGGCTCTGGCGCACGGTCTCCGCAAGGTACCGCCCAGCGAGGGCTTCATCGGGCTGACCGGGGATCTGGGCTTTCCGATTCCCACTGTATTTGCCTGGGCGGCGGGCTTGTCGGAGCTGGTGGGTGGTCTGCTGCTGGCGGCGGGGCTCTTCACGCGTCCAGCGGCCTTCTTCCTTGTCATCACGATGGGCGTGGCCTTCTACGCCCACATCGACGACCCATTCGACAAGATGGAAAAGGCGCTGCTCTTCTTCTTCACCTTCCTGCCCTTCATCTTTATCGGAGCTGGGCGCACCGGCGTTGATCGCGCGTTGCGATAACTCAGCCGTGATTATACACTTGATCGCGGAGGATTACAGCCGTTCCTGCTGCTGCAAATCCTTGCGCAGACCCTCCCCTCCAAGCGCATAATTACGTCCGTTAGTGAAACCGAGGGTTATCGGAAGTCACCTTTAGAAATCGTAGCGGAAGAGCACTGTGACAGTGTTTTTATCGTAGGAGGAAAAGCGGCGATCCGAATCCTTGGTCACGAAAACGTAGTCCAAAGTGGCCGAGAGGTTTTCGCGCAGTTGGTATTCGGTGCCGAGGCCGAAGGCAATGCGGTCGTAATCCTCCGGTGCGACACCGCCAGAGTCCTCGCCGGTTTCGCCGGTGAGGAGGCCGCGCAAGACCAGCGCCTCGTTGAGGTCATACTTGAAGGTGTAGTTGAGGGCGTCAATCGTCGTGACGTTACTGATGAAGCCGAGGTTGATGCGGCGCTCGTAGGCGAGGCGGTGCGAGAAGGACTCGTTCACGAGGTGCGCGACCGAGGCCGTGGCCGTAAAGGAGTCAACGTCCGTATCATCCATTATTTCACCCCCGCTTTCAAACTCGCCTTGATACCAACTGACGCCGCCGGTCACTGTGATCAGCTCGGTAGGATTCCATACGGCAAATGGGCCGAAAGAAAAGTTGTCGGCGTCGTTATGGAAGTCGGCATTGTAATCAATCGTGCCCCAGCTTGCGCCAAAGCCGACCCGCAGATTTGCCGCGTAGTCGTAAGTGGCGGTGCTGGCGAGCTTATAGGTGGTGCGTTCTTCAAAGTCGAACTGGTCATCGAGCGCCCAGATGTCGGCGCGGGAGGCCTCCATCTGGATGATGACGCGGTTCAGGTCGAAGGTGGCCTGTGCGCCGAACATGTTGTCAAAGCGCTCGTAGGTTTCCGGTCGGAATTCGTTGGGCGCATCGGGGTCGTCATTGGGCACGACTACGTCGGTTGGGTCGGATGAGAAGGTAATCTGGTCGAAAAAGCGAATCTCGACGTCGCCCACAAACACGGTGAACGACAGCTCAGTCTCGGGGTCGATGTCGAGGAAGGTATTCGACGAATCGAACTCGTCATTATTAAAATACTCGCGATAGGAGGCACCGATGTTGAGCGAGAGCTTGTTGAGGTCGGTAATCTGCCAGGTGCTGGAGAGGTTGATGCCGGGCGCGACGTAGATGTCGTCCTGCTCATCCACCTCGGTGCTCGATACGTTGTCGGTCCACTCGACCTCGAAGCGCCCGACGACGTCGAAATAAACCGACCCGACCTTGATGTTGTATTCCGGCGTCTGGGTCGGACGATCGGTCACCCAGGGGGCGAACTCAGGGACGACCTGACCGAAGCCAAGGCCGGGGAGCAGCAGCGCCATTGAGGCGAGGAAAATACGGGTAGCGTTGGGTTTCATTCGTAGCGGTAGTTTGTGTGATTATGAAGAGGGGAACGGCAGGCTTGGGCAATTCTTAAATTTCTGCAAGAATTGTTTAAGAAGCAGGAGCAAGCGCCGTAGGCATTCATTATGCAGTGATTGACGCAAGCTAATACTTGTGCAGATTACCGCAGATCTTCTCACCACGTCAATTACTGATCTTACTGATTATGAAAACACTATCGATTCGCAAAATGCTCGCGCTCGGCCTCGGCTGTGCGCTGCCGTTGTTCGCTGTTCAAGCGGATGAGGCGACTGATCTGACCGAGGGCGCCAAGGTGCTCACTTCTGAGAATGGCCTGACTTTCAAGGAGGCCAAGGACTCGCCCTACACGGCTTTGCTGAGCAAAGACGGCCTGAAGGTCGACCTGCCCGCCGGAAGCCAGACATTTGTCATCGACTTTGGCAAGCTGACCGAGCTGGCTGGCCTGTCCTTCACCAACCAGTCCGCCAAGGGCACGGTCACCTTCAAGGGTGCCGGCAACCTGCACAGTGCCGACAGCGCCAACTGGATGGAGCTTAGCCTGCCGCAGGTATTCGACGCCACTCTGGGTGCCGAGCACGTCAGCTTCTCCTTCGCTCCGGCTGAAGTGCGCTACGTCATGGTGACCATGAACGTGGAGCAGGGCGGCGAGATCGCTGACCTCGGTGCGATGGGGCTGGGCGACTTCGAGACCATTCAGGCCTTTGAAGGCAACGAGCAGGAGTTCGAGGATCTCGTCCCGACGCAGAATGAGGGCGGTCGCATCCCGACTCCGCAAGAGGTTTCCCCCTAACCGAAGCCTGAGATTGCTTTAACCCAAGCCGTCGACTCCAGCAGTCGGCGGCTTTTTTGCGCTGGGCGCATGGCTTGGGTTGCGCTGGGTGGCGGGGCTTGTTATGGGTGGACGATGCAAGGGATTCTTGGCATTGATATTGGGGGTTCTGGAGTGAAGGGCGCGCTGGCGGATGTCGAGCAGGGCGAGCTGCTGACCGAGCGCTATCGGGCACCCACGCCGAAGGATGGCTCGCCCGAGGGCGTGCTGGAGGCCATTGATGCCATCGTTGCGCACTTTGAATACAAGGGGTCGCTGGGCTGCGGGTTTCCGGGGGTGATCCGCGACGGGCGGGTGCGCACGGCGGCCAATCTGTCGTCGAAGTGGCTGGGGTTTGATCTGCGCGGCGAGCTGGCGCGGCGCTACGGGCACCCGGCGGCGCTGATCAATGATGCCGATGCGGCGGGGCTGGCCGAGATGCGTTTTGGCGCGGGCAAGGGGCATCGCGGCACTGTGCTCATGCTGACCGTCGGCACGGGAATCGGCAGTGCCCTCTTTCACGATGGCGTGCTGGTGCCGCGCACCGAGCTGGGGCACATCCGCGTCGGCAACGGCTTCACTGCCGAGACGCTGGCCTCGGGCAGCGCCCGCGAAAGAGCCGACGACAGCTTGGAAGAATGGGCGAGGAAGTTTGATCGGGTGCTCAACTATCTGGAGGATCTGCTATCGCCCGACCTCTTCATCGTGGGCGGCGGCGAGGTCAAGAAGATGGCGAAATGGAGCCAGTGGCTCACCGTGCGCACACCGGTTGAGCGCGCCGCTTTTAAAAACCGCGCGGGCATCCTCGGTGCCGCCATGAGTCTGGAGCTTCAGCACTGATCCTAACCGCTCCGCACCTGTCGCAGCGCCTCGTAGGTGGCGATGCCGGCGGCGGTCGAGAGATTGAGTGAGCGCAGGCCGGGGTTGGGCTGGGGAATGGTGATGCGCTGGCCGGCCAGCTCCTCGTGCAGCCAATCGGGGCATCCGTGCCCCTCGTTGCCGAAGAGCAGCCCGTCGCCGTCGGCAAAGGAGACATCCCAGAAGCCCGTCGTCGCGCGGGTGGTGAACATCCAGACGCGCCGAGGTGCCTCGGGCGAGCGGCGGAATGCCGGCCAGTCCTCGTGGTGATGGATGTCGAGTTCTTTCCAGTAGTCCATGCCGCTACGGCGCAGGTGGCGGTCGGTAATGGTGAAGCCCAGCGGGTGGATGAGGTGCAGGCGCGAGCCGGTGATCGCACACATGCGCCCGATGTTGCCGGTATTTTGCGGGATTTCCGGCTGAAAGAGGACAACGTGCAGCATGGTTATTCCGGGATCGAGACGTGCCCCTCGCGCAGCGCTTGAACGGCCGCCTGAGTGCGGTCTTGGGCGCCGAGTTTGCGCAATACAGAACTAACGTGCTGCCGCGCCGTTGTTTCGGCGATATTGAGGGTGCTGGCGATCTCCTTGTTGCTCTGCCCCTTGGTGATGGCTTCGAGAATGGCGCGCTCGCGCTCGGTCAGCTTGGGGCGGGCGCGCCCCTGATCGAGCTTGCGCTTGATCGAAGCCGGGAAATAGGTCTCGCCAGCGGCGATCAGGCGGATGGCGTCGAGAATCTCCTCGCGCTCGGCGGACTTGCTCAAGTAACCGCAGGCTCCGGCTTCGACGGCGGCAAATACGTCGTTTTCGCCGGCGTTGACCGAGAGCGTGAGCGCCTTGACCCCCGGATAGGTCTCAGAGAGCACCTGCAGCACGTCGATGCCGCTGCCGTCGGGCAGGCGCAGATCGACCACGACCACATCAATGCCCTTGGTCGCGGCCAACTGCGCTTTGGCCTCCTCGACGCTGCCCGCCTCGGCCACCACCCGCATGTCTTCCTCGGCCTCGATGTAGGCCGCCACACCGGAGCGCACGATGACGTGATCGTCGACCAGCAGCAGGTTTAGCATGCTCATTTTGAAAACTTAGCGCAGATTTCAGGAAATTGCACCTGCTTTTTCGGAGGTCGAAGACGCGTAAACCCCGGGCAGGCACAGGCGCACCTTGGTGCCCTCGGGGCTGGACTGGACGTCGAAATCGGCATGGAGCAGGTGAGCTCGCTCGCGCATCCCCTTGATGCCGAAATGGCCTTTCGGCAGCTCGCTGGGGTCGAAGCCGTGGCCGTCGTCACAGACTTCCAGCAGGCAGTCATCGCCCTTGCGCTGCCCACGCAGGACGATCGTATCGGCCTCGGCGTGATGAATGGCATTGTGGATCGCCTCGCGCAGCACCAGGAGCGCGTGGCGCTGGGTGTTGGCACAGAGGCGGCAATCGGGCGGTGCCTGCAACTCGATGACCGCGCCGCTGTCCATCTCGAACTGCTCGACCAGCCGCGCGAGGGCAGAGCCGAGGTGATCCTTCGCAAAATCGGCCTCGCGCAGCTCCCGAATCGAGTGGCGGCTTTCCATGCGGGTGCGCTGGAGGATGCGCCGCGCCGATTCGAGGCTGTTGCGCGCGTGCTGGCCGTTTTTGGAAAGGCTGTCGCGCGCCAGATTCAACTGCATCGAGAGCGCGACGAGATCCTGCTCCAGCGTGTCATGGAGATCGCGGGCAATGCGATTGCGCTCGGACTGCACCTGCTCGGCTTCTTTTTTAGCCGAGAGCACTTGCGCTTGCTCGTGCACCAAGTGCCGCAACCAGAAAGACCAGCCCGCCAGCGCGGCGCTCGCCAGCAGGAGCACCCCGAGCACTGCTGCGATGCGCGGAGCCGTCCAAAAGGCGGGGCGGCTCAAAATGACAATGTCATCCAAACCGCGCAAGTGCAGCCGCAGGCCGCTCGTTTCGCCCGCTTGCGAGGTGGGTTCGCGCATCAGAATGCCGGTAATCTGCACCCAGGCACCGACGGGTGGGGCTTGCTTCTTGGCGAGCTGCTGCGGCAGGTGCGCGGTCAGGGTGGACGGCCCGTCATCCAGCAGCAGCAGGCTATGGTCGGTCGCTTGGAGCGTATCGGCGAGGCGCGCCTCGATCGAAACCAGCTCGCCATGCCGCATGGCCTCCAGCGGAGCCGAGAGCGATATCGGCTGGGGATCGGGGTTGGCTCCATACGCACCCTCGCGGATGGCCACCGTGTGAAGAAAAGGCCGTTCCCCCTCAATCCCTCGATAGCCAGCCACCCGCACTTCTGTGCCTACGGACGGAAGCGCTTCGAGGTTCGTATGGATCTCGAGGGGCTCGCCACCCATACGAATAAAGAGCCGTCGAGGTGGAAATGCCGCCGTGACCATGCCCCGCACATGCACCCGCTCGCCGGTTACGGCCTGGTAGCCGCTCAATTCTTCGTAGGTAACTGGCTTTTTTGCAAAAACGGCTTCCGCGCCTTTCTCGATGATTTCAATCGCATCGGCCGAGGGCAGCAAAAACCGAGCATGCACCAGTCTTCGGTTTTCATCGGTGATCGATCCGAACACGCCGGTCGCGCTGATACGGGAATTGATTAGCCCCTCAGGCAGCGCTTCGGGGTTCGCGCGACCAGCAATGAGCAAGTCAAACTCATCGTAGGCATCATTAAAAGTGACCACGGTGCGCCCAGAAGCGGTGCGGATATCGGTGGCGACACCCGGGACCGCGACCCGGTAGCTGTCGAGCGGCGGGTCGATCACCACCGCAGGAAATAGACGCATGGCTTCAGGAAGGGGTGCCTTGCCGAGGACATTCACGCGGATGTTGCCATTTTCGGGATACCAGATCGAGGGAGCGAAGCCGCCGGGGTTGGTGACGCCGCGCAGGCGGACGCGGTCGCCGGGCTCAAGCTTGAGATTGGAGCGGCCTGCAATGCCCCCATTTTCCGTGCGAAAATGGACATAGGCCGCGCCGTCCTCGTTTTGAATGATGCAAAGATCGCGCGGGATCTCGACGTAGGTCAGCACGCCGGTGATGTCGACCGGCAACCCTTGCGCCGCCTCTTCCGGACTCAGGCGACGCAGTTCCTGCAAGGACGTGATCGGTTCGACGCCATCAGGCGCGCCCTGCGCCCAGCCTGCCGCAGGCAGCAGGAGCAGCATCAGACAGAGCATGGGCAGGCATCGCATTGCTTAGGGCTTCAGACCGACACGGCTCGCGTTTGTTGCATCCTCAGTGACTGCGCTCGCTGTCGGGCAGGTGCACGCGGCGCTTGAGCAGCCAGCCGACCCCGATGAGGTCGTAAAGCCCGCGCAGGGCACGCTCCCAGTTGGTATATTTGGAAGTGCCGCCGATGCGCCCGCGATGGTTGACCGGCACCTCGATCATGCGGTAACCGCCGTGAATGAAGAGCGCAGGCATGAAGCGGTGGACGCCGTTGAAGGGCAACAGCAACTCGACCGCCTCCTTGGGGAACACCTTGAGCGAGCAGCCGGTGTCGCGCACGCCGTCGCGGATAAAAGCGCGGCGGATGCGGTTGGCGATCTTCGAGGCGGCGCGCTTGCTCCAGGTGTCCTTACGCACCCCGCGATAGCCCAGCACCACCGCGCCATCCTCGCGGGCAGCGAGCAGGTGCGGGATGTCGGCAGGGTCGTTCTGCCCGTCGCCATCCATCGTCACGCAGACCGGTGCTGAGGCCGCCCGCAAGCCCGCCAGCATGGCCGCGCCCTGACCGCTCTTACGGCTCAGCCGCAGGCCGGCCACGTCCTCGCGGGCGCAGATCTTCGCCCAGGTGCTGTCCGCCGAGCCGTCGTCCACCGCGACGATCTCTGCCTCGGGATTGTGCTCGCGCACCTCGGCCAGCACCGCCTCGACACAGGCCTCTTCATTATAAAAAGGGATGACGATGGAGTAAGGCGCGGCGCTCATCAACTTTTCGGCGGTTCGGTTTCATCCTCGCTTTCTTCCTCTGGCCATTCCTCGTCGTCCTCGTCGAGGGTCAGCTTGAGGTTGAAGA
The DNA here is from genome assembly GCA_964420355.1 of uncultured Opitutales bacterium. Classification (GTDB taxonomy): domain Bacteria; phylum Verrucomicrobiota; class Verrucomicrobiia; order Opitutales; family JABSRG01; genus CAYQTM01. The sequence goes on along the minus strand of CAYQTM010000003.1, from coordinate 3,069 downwards.
GCGGCAGGAGCAGGAGCAGCCCGACGGTGGTGAAGCCGAGCACCGCATAACCGGTCGCATCATGCACAAAGCCGGCAATCGACTCCGCACCATGCTGATAAGCCCAACTGGTCAGGAAGAGGCTGCGGAAAAGATTCATCACGAAGGCCAGCGCCAGCGCCGCGCCCACCATCAGCACCTTCTTCCAGAACTGCCGCAAAAACACCGCCGCGAGAAACGACCCGGCAAACAGGCAGGCGGTCAGTGAGCGGATGCCCGAGCAGGCGTCTTCCACCCCCACCACGCTGCCATCCGGCAGGACAAGGATGTTCCCCTGCTGAGTCAGCGGGTAGCCGAGAAACTCAAAAGTGCCGAAGACAACCAGCGTCACCTTGCTCAACAGGAAGAGCTGAATCTGGTTTTCAATCGTATTGACCAGCGGCGCAGAAATCAGCCAGATCGCCGCCGGAAACAGAAAGAGCATCATGAAGACCCAGCGATTGCGCAGCCCCAGCGGCTGCCCATCGGCGCGCTTCGCAGCGACAAACCAGGCCGTCCCCAGCAGTATCCAAAAGGCTGAAAAAGCCATGCCCGCCGAGGCCGGATTGGTCGGCCCCTGCAGGCCGCGTGACATCGCCATGAGCAAAAACAGCGTCAGCCCGCAGGCAATCGCCGCCCCAAAGACAAAGCTGATTCCCAGCTCGATTGGCCTTTGCCAGGGCTTGGGCGGACGCTGGCTCTTGGGGTCGGGCACCAGTGGGTCGCCCGGCTTCTCGCGGGGCAGCGGCTGCCAGCCTTCCAGCAACAGGGTGCGCATCGCAGGCCAGCGCTCCATAATCACATAGCCGACAAACAGTGGCACAATGAACCCAAAGCTATAATCCGGCACCGTCTGCCACCAAAAGAGCTGGTCATATACCAGAAACAGCATGAAGCCCGCCGCCACAAAGGCCACCCAGCGCACCTCGCGCGGCAGGTCTTTAAAACCAGCAGTGGGCGCGGGCGGGGTCTGTGCTTCAATCTCGCTCATGAGTCAGGGATACATACCCATAAAAACCCTATGCTGCCCCCAAGGGCAATCCCAAAGCCACCCACCCTTTCGACAAAATTTTCCAGAAATCACTCAACCCGATTCGCGCCGCAGCGACTTATACATCTGAAGGAACCAAGCTTACTGACTTTTAATAAAACAACTACACATAAAACAGTGAAGCTGTTCCTTGTTAAAACCCAATGCTCGTCATTGGGTTTTACTTTTTGGCATTGGACGGTGGGGAAGCGATGTGACCGCGAATCGCGCTAGACTTGATAATGCTTTATCATCACAGGAAATGCACTCTCCTCGCCTGTTTCTGTTTAAAAATCTTAAAAATGGGCGACTTCAAGTCTCGTTCACTCTCCTGAAACTATGAATCAATCCCGTTTTTCCCTCAGATTGTTGCTGGCTTCGGGCTGGCTGCTATTGCCAGCGATTTTGCTGGCGGAAACCGTTGAAGTGCCGGTCGAGCTGTTGCAACGGCTGGAGGCTCGGCTCGATGCGCAGGACAATGAAATCGCCGAGCTGCGGGCGGCGCTCGAGTCGCAGCGGCAGCAGCTTTCCGAGCTGAGCAGCGCCCCGGCACCCGCCAGCTATGCCGAGCAAGGCACCCTGCCCGCGCCCGAGCGCGACACCACGGCCAGCAGCGGGCACAATCAGGCGCCCGTGCCCGCCGCGCCCAGCGAGCTGCAGCCGATGCTGAGCAAATACGACGTGCGCTTTTACGGCTACGTCAAGCTCGATACCTTTTACGACAGCGACCGCACCTCCGGCGGCAACCTCTCCTTCTATGTCCCGCCAGAGTCGGATGCGAGCGACGGCCAGACCGGACTGACCGCCAATCAGAGCCGCTTTGGCTTCGACGTCACCGGCCCGAGCACCGAGCTGGGCACGAGCTCGGGCAAGCTGGAGGTCGACTTTTACGGCAGCAACAGCCCCCAAAACAAGGCCAAGCTGCGGATGCGCCACGCCTACCTCAATCACGACTTTGGCAATGACTTCGCCATGCGTTTCGGTCAGGACTGGGACACGCTCATCTACCTGCACGCCAATACCATCGACTTCGACAGCCTGATGAACCACGGCAAGCTCGGTTTTCGTCGACCCCAAGCGCGCGTTAGCTACACGCCTGAGCTGGGTGATGGCAGCAAGCTCGATGCCCGCCTCGCGGTGGCGCGCACCATCGGGGAGGACATCGACGACAACGGCCTCGAAGACGGGCTGGCCTCCGAGACCCCCTCGGTGCAGGCGGGCATCGGCTGGAAGCCCAAGCTGTTTGGCGACACCGCGCTGGTCGCGCTCAGCGGCCACATCGGCAACGAAGAGGTGCAGGGCAGCGCCACAGTGGTCGGCGACGATTACACCACTTGGTCGGTCAACGCCACCGGCAAGCTCCCGCTCGGCGCGGGGCTGGCGCTCTCGGGCAGCGTGTGGACGGGCAGCAACCTCGACACTTACACCGGTGGCATCGGCCAGGGCATCAATGGTGCCCTCGGCACCGAGATCAACGCCAGCGGCGGCTGGGCGCAGCTCACTTGGAAGCCTGCCGACAGGCTGAGCCTCAACCTCACCTACGGCCTCGACGACCCCGACGACGACGACCTCAGCCCCGGTATGCGCTCGCGCAACGAGAGCTGGGGCGGCAACATCTTCTACACGCCCATTCCGGCCATTGAGTTCGGCCTCGAATACACCAACATGACCACTGACTACCGCGGCGGCGACGAGGCCGATAACAACCGCATTCAGGCCGCCAGCATCTACAAATTCTAGTGCCGATTATGGCGCAGGCGCCGCCACCAGAGGATGGTGCCCAAGAGCGAGATCAGCATGAGGAGGATGCCGGAGACGACCGTGATAATAGTGCCCGACAGGCCGAAGGTGCGCCCGGCGTGGAGCGAGTGCAGGCTTGCTGAGGTGGCGACCGCAGGCAAGGTGCGGGCGGCGTCGACGGCCTTCAGGAGCTGGCCGTGGCGGCGATCTACCCAGGCGTGGGCCGCGCCGTAGTAACGGTCGAGGCTGCCCGGCGGGCCGAAGGTCATGCCGGTAAGCGC
>CAYQTM010000002.1:15949-18358 GCA_964420355.1 uncultured Opitutales bacterium | reverse complement strand
CGAGAACTCCGGCATCGGCAGCAACGGCCTGACCAGCGCCCGCCACGACCTGCTCAGCCACTACTACCGCGACACCTACCCCGAGACCTTCGACGCCAGCCTCGCCCCCGACGTGCTCTATCGCGGATCCTTCAAAATGCAGGACACCCTGCCCGGCTCGCCCCTGAGCGTGGGCGAGGCTCTGCTCAGCCCCACCCGCACCTACGCGCCGCTGGTGGCGCAGCTCCTGCGCGAGCACCGCGAAGGGATTCGCGGGCTGGTGCACTGCTCGGGCGGTGCCCAGACCAAGTGCCTGCGCTTTGGCCAGCGCGTGCATTATATCAAGGACAAACTCTTCAGCCCGCCGCCGCTCTTTCAGGCCATCGCCCAAGCCTCGGGCGCCCCCGCCCACGAGCTGTATCAGGTCTTCAACATGGGGCACCGCCTCGAAGTTTACTGCGAACCCGAGGCCGCCGACGGCATCATCTCTGCCAGCCAGCGCCGAGGGATCGACGCTCAGGTCATCGGCCAGACCCAGCCCTCCGAGCACCCCGAACAGCGTAACCACCTCACCCTCACCACACCCACCGGCGAGACCATCGCCTATCCCGCTGCCTGATAAAGTCGCCTCAAAATCGCGGATCGACACATCTGGGCTTGCTCCGCGCCTGACAGGGGGCTTTAGTAGCGGTTTCACTCCTACAAGTTATGCGACACGTCATATCGGTTCTGGTCGAGAATAAGTTTGGTGTTCTGGCGCGCATTGCTGGCATGTTCAGCGGGCGCGGCTTCAATATCGAGACGCTGAATGTAGGCCCGACCCACCAGCCCGAGCGCTCCCGCATCACCGCCACCATCAAGGGCGACGAAGCGGCACTGGATCAAGCCATCAAACAGCTCGACAAGCAGGTGAACGTGATCGACATCCGCCACTTCAAGGACAGCGGCTTTGTCGAGCGCGAGCTGATTATGATCAAGGTCAAGGCCGACGGCAAGACGCGCCCCGAGGTCATCCAGATCTGCGACGTCTTCCGCGCCAAGATCATCGACGTCTCGCACACCAGCCTCAACGTCGAGGTCACCGGCAACCGTTCCAAGATCAAGGCCTTCCTCGAACTGATGGAGACCTTTGAGATCGAGGAAATGGCGCGCACGGGTGCCGTTGCCCTGCGGCGCGGTGCCACCGACTAAGCGAGTCCGCCATGAACGCCTCATTGCTCGTGCTCGCTGCTGGAATGGGGTCGCGCTATGGCGGGCTCAAGCAGCTCGATGGGTTCGGGCCAAACGCCGAGACGCTGCTGGAATACAGCGTCTATGATGCCTTGCGGGCGGGCTTCGACGAGGTGGTGTTTGCCATTCGGCGGGACTTCGAGGCGGCGTTTCGGGAGCAGGTGCTCAGCCGCTTTGAGGGGCAGATCCGCTGCCGCTACGTCTATCAGGAGCTGGACGACCTACCGCCCGACTGCGGGGTCGACCCCAGCCAGCGCCAGAAGCCCTGGGGCACCGGCCACGCCGTGCGCGCCGCCCGCGAGGTGCTGGAGCAGCCCTTTGCGGTCATCAATGCCGACGACTTTTACGGGCGCGACGCCTTTTTTGAGGCCGCACGCTTCCTCGGGCAGGTGCCCGCCGACTCGCGCCATTACGCCCTCGTCTGCTACGAGCTGGGCAAGACGCTCTCGGAAAACGGCACCGTCTCGCGCGGCGTCTGTCGCGTAGCCGACAACGGGCAGCTCCTGGGCGTCGAGGAGCACACCGAGCTGCGCCGCGCCGATACCGCCGAGGCCACTGGGCTGGATGGCTCAGGGCAGAGCGTCCGCCTGCCGCTCGATCAGCCCGTCTCGCTCAACCTCTTCCTCCTCACGCCGACCCTCTTCCCGCTGCTCGAAGGCCGCTTCGGCGACTTTCTGCGCCAGCCCAACCTCGAAAAAGCCGAGTTCTACCTGCCCAGCGCCCTCAACAGCGTCATGCAGTCCGGCGAGGCCACCGTCGAAGCCCTCCGCACCGAGGCCTCCTGGATCGGCGTCACCCACCCCCAGGATCGCCCGCTCGCCCTCGCCCGCATCGAGCAGGTCACCGCCGCCGGAGCCTATCCCACGCCCCTCTGGTCGGCCTGAGCCGCGCTTTCGCGGGTTTCCAACGTTTTTTCTCGAAAAATCGTTGCTAATTGGAATAATTGGATAACCTTATAGCTCTGAGTTGTCGGAGCCATAATGGCGCCGCTTCAATCACACATCCAACCCACTTATAAGTCATGACGAAACGCATTATCGGAACCACCGGCATCCTCGCCCTCGCTATCGCCACTTTCCCCTTTGCCGCGCCAAAGGCCGAGAAAACCGGCAGCTCCTGCAGCATGAGCAAGAGCCCCGCCGCCGCCCTCATCGCCAAGGCTGACAAGACCTCCAGCGGTAGCTGCTGCGCCAGCACCGA
>CAYQTM010000002.1:0-15849 GCA_964420355.1 uncultured Opitutales bacterium | reverse complement strand
CTGCGGCAAGGAAGTCGCCGTGATGGCTGCCGCTCAGTAATTATCTGAGCGATTAACACATCTTATCTGTTAAGACCCCGGGTGTAACGCCCGGGGTCTTTCGTTTTTACGAATAGAATTGAATACACCCCAGATGAGGGCGAATTTTACAAGTTGTTGATAGAAACCTGCCTTGCTAAGCCTTGACCTCAAGCGGGTTGCACGTCAGAATAACTTATCTTTCTTAGGGAAGACTTCCCTAAAAAAATCCCTGCTCACCTTTTCTTTATAAGTCGCCATGATGGGTTTTTCCGATGAAGTCTGCTTGTTGCAGCCCGGCATGACGCTTGGTGATGTTCAAGTGTTGGCATTTATCGGCAAAGGCACCGTCGGTGAAGTTTACGAAGCCCAGCACGAGCCAAGCGGCGAGACCTGCGTCCTCAAAATCATCCCCCGCAGCATGGACGAGGAGGAGGGCGACAACCTCTTCCTGCGCGAGCAATCGCGCCAAAAGCGCCTCCAGCAGATCGAAGGCATCGCCGCCCCCATTGAGATGGGGCACGAAGACATGCTCTTCTGGTTTCGCTATCCATACTACGAGCCCCAAATTTCGCCTGACGGGCACAAGGTGCTGACCATGGCCGACCTCTTGCGAGCTCAGAAACCCAAGCTCTCCCCCGCCGCAGGCACCTGGTATCTCTACGCCATCCTCGACACTCTGGCGCAGGCTCACGCCAAGGAGGTCGCGCACGAGAATCTGAAGGCCGAGAACATCTTCTTTGCGCCTGACGGCATCAAGATCATTGACTTTGCCCTGCCGCGCTGGGTCGGGCGAGGCTGGGACGACTTTCACACCAGCCGCGAGGGCGACAACATTCAGGAGCACGTCAACCTCGACGAGATTTCGGTCTTCTCCAAGGCCGTGCCCTCCATGCTCTCGACCTTCGACATCTGGTCACCCGAGCAGCGCGATGGCGAAAAGCCGACCATGCAGTCGGATATCTACGCAGTGGGCATCCTCGCCCTGCGCCTGCTGACCGGTCGCCACCGGATGGACGGGGCGCGCCCCTCAGAGCTGGACGACGACCTCGGCCCGGAGTGGGACGAGTGGCTGCTGCGCTCGCTGGCCTACGATCCCGCCGAGCGCTACCAGACTGCAGTGGAGATGTTTGACGACCTGCCGGGTCGTGCCGAGATGGAAGCGGAAGCGGCCCAGGCCGAGGAAGAGGCGCGCCGAGCCGCTGAAGAAGAGGCCGCCCGCAAGGCCGAAGAGGAGGCTGAATACGGCGCTTCAGTCGAGATCGACACCTCCAGCCTCGAAGGCATGACCGATGACGACCTGATCGCCCGCGAGGCCGCCGACGCCCAGCGCGATTACTCCAACCCCAACGAGGTTTCGCTAAATTTGCCCGCCGGCTTCAACCTCGACAGCCTCGAAATGGGCTACACCGAACCCGAGGAAACGCCAACCCCTCAAGCCGCCCCTGAGCCCACCTACGAGGAACCCGAATACGAAGAACCAACCTATCAGGAGCCCGAAGCGGAGCCTGAGCCTGAGCCTGAGCCCGAACCGCAGCCGCGACCACAGCCGAAAAAGAGCGCACTGCCCTTCAGCTTCAAGTTTGGCAAACCCAAGGCACCCGCCGCCAAAAAGGCCGCCGCTAAAAAAGCCGAATCCGCTCAGGAAAAGAAGCCCGAACCCGAAAAACGGGAAACCCTTGATGCGCCCGCCGTCAAGCGCCTCCGCGTGGTGACGGATTCCAGTACCATCCGCATCAAACGCTAATTTCTATCAATCCACACTATAACTGATCTCCGGCGCTCTCTCTACCACACGCCCCCGATCCCCAACCCACGTATCCCCATGGCTCAACGAAAATACAAAGTCATCACCCGCATTGTACAATACATGTGGGCGGAGTCCCGCGCGGACGCCATGAAGTATCAAGAGGAGATGATTCAGCGCGGTCAGCTCACCTTCGACAAACATGCCGAAACCGAGGCGCGCTTCACCTTCCGTGGAGACAAAGACTGGATCGAGGCTCCTGAAGACTTCTCACGCACCCGCGACCCCATCGCCGAGCCACGCCCGCTCGACTGGCTGGAGATCGAGCACGACGGCATGGCCGCAGTCGCCCTCATCGAACGCCTCTCCAAGCGCAAAATTTACTACTTCGAGGCGCTCACCCAGAGCCACCGCTCCATCGACCGCGATGTCTGGCAGAAATGGGCCGCCAACAACACCATTCACCCCGGCTACGAAGAGCTACTCCCCCCCTTCATCGTCGACGAAGCCATCCGCAAGCACGAAGAGCGCGGCCTGCTCAAAGGCATGAACTCCTCGCCCGACTCCTCCCTCATCCTCGACATCCTCGATGACTACGGCTACCGCCCGAACGAATACGAGGTCGAGAACGGCTTCTGGCCCGAGCGCTACCTCGAAAACGCGATCAACGACTACATCCTCGACAATACCGCCGAGGTGCCCGCCGGCAGTGACGAATTTTCTGTCTCATTCTCTGAGAGCCTGCCCACCATCGACGACTTGAGTAAGGATAACTAAGCCATCCGCGCGCGTCCCGAAACACACCCACCCTCAGACTGATCAACCGATGCCCAGAAAAATCTCATTCCTGAACTACAAAGGCGGCGTTGGCAAAACCTCCATCGTTGTCAACCTCGCCGCCACTCTGGCCAAGAACGGTCACCGCGTGCTCCTCTGCGACCTCGATACCCAGTCGAACGCCAGCATCTGGCTGCTCCGACTCGAGCGATGGAACCGCATCAACATGACCAATCGCGGGAGCCTCTATAACCTTTTCGACTCCGGCCAGAGCATCCACGAAATCATCGTCAAGGATGTCGTCGAAAGCAGCGCCCGCCAAAAGCTTCTGCCCAACCTCGACCTCTTGCCCACCACTTTCCGGCTGATCGACGTCGAAAACGAGTATCAGGTCAACCCGCAGCGCCCGCACTACGTCATCTTCCGCGACCAGCTCAAAGAGGTCGAAGACCAATACGACTACATCCTCTTCGACTGCCCGCCCAACATGCTCAACGCCGCGCAGCTCGGCATCTTCTGCTCGAACGAAATCTACGTTCCCGCTAACCCGGACGCCCTCAGCCTGATCGGCTTCACCCTGCTGATCGAAAAGCTGATGCTCTTCCACAAGCGCAGCTCGGGCTTCCGCACCCCGGACATGGGCATCCCCGCCCGCGTCGAGGGGGTCATGTTCAACTCGATTAAGGCCAACGTCGACGTCTCCGTTCCGGTGATGCGTATGCAGTTGCGCCTCAAGCAGTTCATGCGTCAACGCCTCATCTCGCCCCACGCCTTCATCTTCAAGAACAGCGTGCGCGATGCGATGGTGGTGCGCCGCGCCGTCACCCTCGGCCTGCCCGTCTTCCTGGTCGGCTCCAAAGAAGCGCAAGACGGCGTCGGCCAAGACTACGAGAACATCATCAACGAGCTGGTCGAGCACGGCGAACGCACCAAAAAGCCTGTCCTCCGCGCCTGAGCACGCCGCACGGGCACCCACTCCCCAACACCTTCAGCCCCCTAATACCATGCGCGTCCGCATCAAAAGCAAAGAACCCGAAGAGCGCGAGCTCTCGCGAGACTGGGAACAGGCTCGCCAAATCTTCAAAAAGTCCATTTTCCTGGACATGAAGCTCACCCAACTGGCGCAAAACTTCGCCAACGTCACCTGGCCCCGCTGGAGCCGCGACGAGACTCCCAGCAAGTATATCGACTGCGGCTACAACGACCTGACGGACAAACACGGCCTCAAGGCCGACCAGGTCGAGCTGCTCATCAAGATATTCCGCGAAACCCTGCGCTTCGATGAATCGGTCGATGTCGACATCATTCCGGTGGGCGTCGATGCAGTCGAAGAGACCGACGCCTACGCCGACTCGCTCGAAAAGCTGGGCATCCCCGAGGAATTCCCCCTCAAGCTCAGCTTCCTCGGCCCCGAGGCGCGTCAGGCCTGCCTGAAGAGCAAGGTCGAAACCATCGGCAGCATCTCCAAAATTTTCCCCAACGCCCGCGAGGCCGAACGCCCGGACAATGGCTACCCGCAGCAACTGCGCGAACTGTATTCTGCCGTGACCTACCGCGATGTGCAGAAACTGAGCAACTTCCTCCCGGTAGCGCCCGGCATTGCCGGACTGAGCTTTGTCGTCGCCGCCCGCCACGAAGTTGATGCGCTGGGCGAGCGTGAAGTGTCCTCACTGGCCACCCTCTTCGGCTATAAGCCCCAGAAGGGCAAGCCATCCGCGCCGCAGTTCACGACCGATGTCTGCAAAGGCATGGAAAAGCGGCTCGCCGAGCGCCTGAACGAGCACCTCGGCTACTTCAAGGAAGACAAGCGCCGCCTCGAACAGCGCACCCAGCGCGACGACCCCGACGCCGTCGACCGCTTCTTCAAGGATCTCAACGACGAGAAAAAAATCTTTGTCGCCGCCCGCACCGCCGAGGTCGCCCTCGGTGCCCGCGAGACCGCCATCGAAGACCGCGGCCTCGGCAAAAAGGCCACCCGCTTCCTCCAGTCCCTCTTCGGGCGCAAATCCTGAGCACGGCGGCGCGATTTTCCAAAGGCGAGGTCAGGTCAGACCTCGCCTTTTTCGCGGCGCAGAGAAGGGATTTCGGCAAGCTGGGATTCGAGGTTTTTCAGGCGGTCGAAGACCTCGGGCAGGCGCTTTTGCAGGATGAAGAGCCGCTGATAGAGCGGGATGGGGAGGGCAGGGGAGCCGCGCAGTTTATCGCCGGGCGGAATGTCCTTGCTGATGCCCGCCTGAGCGCCGACCATCGCGCCGTCGCCAATGTGGATGTGCCCGGCAAAGCCCGCCTGACCGCCAATCACCACGAAATCGCCCAGCGTGCAACTGCCGCTGATCCCCGCCTGCGCGACGATCAGGCAGTGGCGTCCCACCCGCACGTTGTGGCCGATCATCACCAGATTGTCGATGCGCGTGCCGCTGCCGATCCGAGTCTGGGCAAAGCGCGCGCGGTCGAGCGTGCTGTTGGCACCCACGTCGACATCGTCTTCCAGCACGACGTTGCCCACCTGCGGGATGCGAGCGTGCCCCGCCGCGCTGCTGTGATAGCCGTAGCCATCGCTGCCGATCACCGCACCATGCAGCACCCGACAGCGCGCGCCCACTTCGCAGTAGTCGGCGATCACCGCGCGCGGAAAAATCTGGCTGTCCGCGCCGATCCGCGCCCCCCGTCCGACCACCGCCGAACCGTGGATCACCGCTCCGCTTTCGACTCGCGCCCCGGCCATGATCAGCGCCAGCGCCCCGACCGTCGCGCCCGGGTCGACCTCCGCGCCCGGCTCCACCACCGCGCTCGGGTGGATGCCCGGCTCGGGTCTCGGCCAGAGGCGAGCCTCGATCAGCGCCGACACCTTGGCCAGCGCCAGCGAGGGGTCGTCCACTCGCAAAAAGGCCTGCCCCGGCTGAGGCTCGCCCTCGTAATCTGCGGGCAGCAAAATAACTCCGGCCTTCGACGTCGCCACCAGCTTACGATATTTTCGATTCCCGAGAAAACTCAAATCCGAGGGCTCGGCTCCTTCCAGCGAGGCCACTCCGCGCACCTGCTCGGGCACCTCACCCACGCACGGCGGCTGATCCAGCACCGCGCACAATTCCTCAAAAGTCAGCGAAAAATCCATCATCGAACAATTATGATCGGAGGGTATAGCGCCCGCATCCGAGCGTCGACACATTTCACGCGGGCTGCAACTCTGGCGCGAATTCGGGGTTTTCAAGTATTGTGGAAGCCGATACGCTCAGTGCTGGAATGATTTGGAGCCAGCGTCAGACCGCCGAACCGCCCGCGCGCACCCTGCCTGGGGAGGTGCAGCCGGACGAGGATTCGCTGCGGATGGTGCGGGTGGCCGAGGGCGATGAGCGGGCGCTGGCGGAGTTGATCGAGCGTTGGCAGGTGCCGCTGCTGCGGTTTTTTGAGCGGTCGCTGGGGGCTTCGGGCGATGCCGAGGATCTGACCCAAACGGTTTTTGTGCGACTGCATCGAGCGGCGCGGCGCTATCGCCCGAGCGCGAAATTTTCGAGTTACCTCTTTGCCATTGCTCGGCGGCTGCTGCTCAATGAGCTGCGGCGTCGGCGGCGCAAGCCCGCGAGCGCGCTGGAGCCGGAGGAGTTTCACCTCTCGGACAGCGCCGCCGAGGAGAGCCGCGCCCATCGCGAGACGCAGGAAGTGCTGCGCCGGGCGCTGGCCGCACTGCCCGAAAAACACCGCACCGCCATCCTGCTTTATGTGCAGCAGGAGCTGACCTACGCCGAGATCGCCACCAGCATGAAAGCCAGCGAGAGCGCGGTGAAAACCTGGATTTTTCGCGCGCGCCAACAGTTGCGCAGCGCCTTCGAGCAACTCGAAAACCCAAACCCCAACCCCGTCGCGACGCCGCAAGCCTAGCTTGCGACCCCCAACTTTAACGGAGAAAATCATGAAGCCCACCGACCTCGACCGCCGCATCGACCACCTCCTGCGCGGAGGCGAACTGACCGTTTCGGGCGACCTGCCCGCCCGCATCCTCGCCCGCATCCGCCGCGATCAGGCGCAGCGCCAGCGCACCCGCTGGATCGGCTGGCTCTCGGGCACCGGCGCGACTCTCGCCGCCTGCGCGGTGGCGGTGGCCGCTTTCCTCGGCAGTCCGAGCGTCGCCGAGACCGAGCTGGCGGAGGTCGCCCAAATGGAAATCACCCTCGCCGATCTGGATGCCCTACTGACGGAAGAGAACATCGACGCTCTGGTCATGCTCGCCGAGGCCAGTCCTCAGGCATGGACGGAGCGACAGTAAATTTTTAATCTCACGCCATAGTGTTATGCAAGATAAGGTGCTCATCATTAAAAGCCGCATCGCGGCGGCAGATTTTAGCCGTGGGCGTAAGCCCACGGAATACGGAATCGCTTATTTAAAGCCGCATCGCGGCGGTAGAATCGCCTGCCAACACTTTCTGTCGTCGCTACGCGGCTTAGGATTGCTTCGACATCAAACCGTGGGTCACGCCCATGGCTAGACGATAACGCCGCTATGCGGCTTCAGGCTCAGGCATGATATTGCTCTTACTCCAGAAGTTACACTAGACCCCAAGACCCCAAGCGATGCTTCCTGCGATTTCGACAAGGTTACGGTTTTTTAGAATAGTTGACGCACAATGAAAAATAGCACCACATCGATTTTTTTAGCGACCCTCGCTCTGCTGGGCAGTGGGAATTTCCTGCTGGGGCAAGGTGAGCGTCCGGCGGACGCACCGCCGCCTCCGCCGCCGAATTTCACGCCGCCGGATTTGCCGCCTGATCTGAAGCGTCCGGGTGCGCCGCCCGAGCCGGAAGTGGGGCGTCAGGCCAATCAGGAGCGCATGATTCTGGAGCGCTTTTTGGAGATGCCGCCGGAGCAGCTTGCGCGGATTCGGCAGACGCTGGAGCGGCTGGAGTCGATGAGCGAGGAGGAGCGCAGCGAGCTGCGTGAGCGCGCCCGCAGCTTTCGGCGCTTGGATGAGGAGAAGCGTGAGCGGATGCTGCGACACTGGAAATCCCAGCGTGAGGAATACGCCCAAGGAGAGGCCAAGGGACGCCCCAAGCGCGCCGATCGCTTTGCGGAGGATGAATCAGCACGCCCGGCTCGCGCCGAGCACCGCCGCCCGCCCGCAATCGAGATTGACCCCGAGACCCGCGCCACCCTGCAATCCTTCATCGACACCCTAACGCCCGAAGAACGCCTGGCACTCGCCCAGCTCCTCCGCGAGGAATTCCGTGAGCAACGAGGCAGGGATTAACGGCACATTACAATTATGGAACACATCTGGGCTGATCTTTTGAAGGATGACGCGTCCCTGGATATTCCAAACTGGCATCTTCAGGAACTGGAAAAGACCGAAGAGGGCATCCGAGCAGGTAAAGCGCACTTCGAGGATTGGGACGTGGCCAAGCGGGCGATTCGAGAGGCTTGAAGCTGACTTACTGATTTCCCATGCTGTTTGGATGTCGGGCTTTTAGGACTTTCATAGGACGCGGGCGCCGGTGTATTGGCGCTGGACGCGCTGGGTGAGGGCGCAGAGGAGTTCCTCGGCCTCGGTGTCGGCCCAGATGGAGACCTCGGCCATGTCGATGCGGTCGGTGGCGTGGCGTCCGATGAGGGTGGCGATGTCGCCGATTTGGGGGTTCGGGCAGTCGGTGACGTCGACGATGGTTTGATCCATCGTGACACGTCCGAGGATGGGGCAGCGCTGGCCGTGGAGGAGCACCGCGCCGCGATTGCTGAGCGTGGTGGGGTAGCCGTCGCCGTAGCCCACCGTGAGCACGGCGACGCGGCTGGGGCGGCGCAGGTGGTGGGTGCGGGCGTAGCTGATTGCCGTGCCCTCGGGGAGCGATTTGACCAGCCCCACCTGCGCGCGGAAGGCGAAGAGCGGCTCGAGCCGGGCGCTGGCAAACGCCTCGGAGCGTAGGGGCAGTCCAAGCAGCGCCTCGCGGACGCGCAGGGCGTCGAGCGTCCGTGGCAGGCCTTCGAGGGAAGGCAGCGCGGAGTCGGAGGCATGGAAAAACCCCTCGGGCAGACGCTGGCGCAGGGCGGCGAGGGCCTCGGCGGCGGGGTGGGGCAGGGCGTCGAGCCAGAGGCCGGTGGTCGGCGGGAGCGTTGGGGCGATCTTGTCGAAATCTGCGGCTGCGGTGAGGCGGATCTGTCCGGCGGGCGGCTCGGTCTCGGTGGGTTCGCTGGTGCAGACGATGGCGTCGGCCTCGGCGTCGCGTCGCGTGCCCGGCGGCTGCGGCTCGGCCAGCACGATCGGCCAGCCCGCGCCGATGCGTCGGATGATCTGCGCGTGCTCAAGCGCGTGGACGGCAAACCCGTCGATGCCGCTCTGCATCAGGCGCGCCACCATTTGCTCGGCACCCAGGCCGAAGGCACCGGGTCCCATCTCGGCCAGCACGCGCATCCCCTGTGGCAGCCGCGCGCGAATCCGCCCGAGGTTGCGCTCGAGGGCACTCAGGTCGATCTCCAGCCAACAGCGTGCCACCGGTTGCGACATGCCGCCAGTCAATCACGCCCGCGCCCGCCTGCCAACCTCAGAGCACTGACCTCGCGAAATTGGTGGGCTGCGGCCTTGTCTTTGGGTTGCGGATGTGATTCAAAGGCATCGCCATCCCGCTAGGGCTGGCGGCGGCGCTGCTCGGGATGGGCACCTTCTTCGCGGCGGTGATCCGCTGCCCAATGACCTCCGTTTTGATGGTGCTGGAACTCACCCAAAACTACTCGCTCATCCTCCCGTTGATGGCGGGTAACATGATCGCCTTCCTGTTGGCGGGCAAGCTCCGCATCGTGCCCATCTACGACGCCCTGCTGCTTCAAGACGGCATCAGCCTTAAGAAAATGCCGACCTATCAAGGCGAGCGCGACTGGCGCAATCTGCCGGTGGCTACCATCATGACGCACGATGTACTAACGGTCGAGGCCGACCGCAGCATCGCCGACAACCTCGCCGCGTTCGAGCGCAAGAAGCACGCCTATCCGGTGGTCGAGGGCACGCGCCACGACCTCCTCGGCATGGTCACCCACCACGACATCGCCCGCCAGCAAAACGCCATCAACGAAACCCTCGACCGCTAGAGAATCCACCGAGTTAACAGATCTCATAGGTCATCGCACTGTGCTCTATTGTTACTCAGCAGAAGTCCGATGAATTGATAGCTGAAAAGGATTTCTTTACACTTGATTCGATTTTTGACCTCATCTTTAAGTCGCGCCTTTCGCGCCATTTCAGCCATGAAAGGGATCAGTTCGCTAGATTATCAAAGCATAAGGTCATTTTTGAGACCCACGAGCCGAACCGGTTTGGCCGGATAGCGCTGAGGTGGAAACGCGTGGATTTTTTTGGCGGAGATTGGTGGGTGAGGTGTGAAAAAACTTAAGCTTTGCTTCTGGATTGGTTAAGGTGAGTGAAAATCAGCCGTTTATCTGGGCACACCTCGATGATTTTCCGCGACTGGTTTGATTTTTGCGGCACTGAACAGCGACCCTCTCTAATATGCTCGACACGCTTATCCAGTTTAGTTGTGCCCTGCTGATTGCACTGATTCTTTCGCTGTTTTTCACCTGGGTGATGACCTGGCTCGGGCAGCGCATCGGGATGGTGGACATGCCGGGCGAGCGGCGCATCCATCGTAAGCCGGTGCCGCGCGCGGGTGGTGTGGCCATCTTTCCGGCCTTTCATATTACTTGCGCGGTGGTGTATTTCTTTTGGGATCACACGGTGCCGACGGGTCTGAATCAGAGCTGGTGGCTGGCTTTTCTCGCGGGTTCGGGGCTGCTGTGGATTGTGGGCATCTGGGACGATATGCACGAGATGGCACCCAAGACGAAGCTGCTGGGGCAGATTGGGGCATCGGCGATTCTGGTGCTGGTGAGTGGGCAGCACATCGAGCAGATTTTTGGGCTTGAGCTGCACCCGATTTTGGGGATTGCGCTGGCGGTGCTTTGGTGTGTGGCGATTATCAATGCGTTCAACCTGATTGATGGGCTGGATGGCCTGTGTTCGGGGGTCGGGATTATCTCGGCGATCGGTATTGGGGCGGCTTATCTGCTGCGGGGTAATGCGATTGATGCGGTGATTTTGGCGGGTTTTCTGGGGGCGCTGCTGGGTTTTCTGCGCTACAATTTCCACCCAGCGAAGATTTTTCTGGGCGATAGTGGCTCGATGTTTGTGGGCTTTACGCTGGCGGCGGTCGCGCTCAATAGTGCGGGCAAGGCGACGGTGCTGGTCAGCATGGGCATTCCCTTGCTGGCAGCGGGTCTGCCGCTGATGGATACGCTGCTGGCGGTGTGGCGTCGTTCGGCGCGGCGGATGAGCGCCGATCTGGATGGCTCGCCCAACCGTCCGAAGATTATGGGTGCTGACCGCGAGCACCTGCACCATCGCCTGCTCGACCTCGGTCTGTCGCAGCGCAAGGTGGCGCTGCTGCTCTACACGGCCAGCCTGCTGCTGGTGTCGATTGGGCTGATCTCGATTTTCATGACCACGGCGCTGGTCGGGGTGTTTCTGCTCTGCCTGGTGATTGCGGTTTACTGGCTGGTGCGCCATGTGGTGACGGTCGAGGCCTGGGAGACGGGTCGGCTGATCGTGCGCCGGATGAAGAAGTCGAGCAGCAGCCTCGTGGCCTATCTCTTTTATTATACCGGCGACATCATCTGGCTGGGCGTCGCGGTTGTCGCGGCCTATTTTGTGATGGGCGGGCGCGTCGAGGGCGGCTGGTATGGCTGGCTGACTGTTTACACGATTTGGTCGCTGCCGGTGATCTTCGCGCTGACCCTCTTCAACACTTACCGCAAGGTGTGGTCGCGCTCGAATTTTCGGGATTTTTTGATTTTGATGGCGGCTTTTGGGGTCGGCGTGGTGCTGAGCTTCAGCATTGCGGGCGCGGTTTGGGGCTACAATGTGGCGACGCTGCGTCTGGCGATTGTGTTCTGGATGATCGCCCAGCTTGGGGTTTTCACGCTGCGCGCCTTCCAGCAGATTTTCCGCGAGTGGATGATTATGGCGGCGATCGAAGGGCGCACGGGCACGCGCTATGCGACGCGGCGCATCCTGCTTTATGGGGCGGGATCCTGCGGCGGGCTTTATCTGCGCGAGCTGCGTCTGGTGCCGCCGGATGACATCGCGACCCGCAAGCTGATCGGTTTTCTGGATGACGATAAGAATCTGATGCACCGCTATGTGCACGGGCTGAAGGTGCTCGGCGGGCTGAATGATCTGGAGCAGTTGATCGAAGATTTGGGGATCGACGAGGTCATCATTACGGCGGATTTGCGCCCGGATCACGAGCGCCTTATTCTTGAGAAAGCGAAGGCGATGAATATCCGGCTCTCGCGCTGGCGTCCGGTGCACGAAGTTACGGCGTCGCCCTTTGGTGAGGTGCCGGATCTCAAGCCTGCTGGCCGCGAGGAAACCCTCTTTCACGAGATGCCTCAGGATGAGCAGGAGCAGGAACCCGCGGTGCGCTCGGCGCAGGGTAGCTGATGGGTTTCGGGGGACGGCGCTTTTGTTTTCGCCGTATCAAGTGGGGGCTTTAGGGCTTGAGCTTTGCGCCGTTAACGGGCTTTATGGATACGCTCTCATCGCTGACTATGGATAAGAATGCGCTTATTGCTGCCTATGCTGAGGCTGGGCAAACACAGGTGTTTGAAAATTTTGATGACCTCTCGGAGGCCGAGCGGCAGCAACTGCTGGAGCAAGCTGCGAGCATCGATCTGGCCGAGGTCGCCGAGCTGGTGGCTACGCATGTCAAGGGCTCAGGCGAGGCGGGGCTGGACTTCGGCAAGCTGGAGCCTGCGCCCTATGTCGCGCTGCCGGAGAACGGCGGCGACGCTGCGCAATGGGCGGCGGCCAAGGCCGAGGGCGAGGCTGCGCTGCGCGCGGGCAAAGTGGCGGCCTTCGTGGTCGCAGGCGGGCAGGGCACGCGGCTGGGCTATGACGGCCCCAAGGGCACTTATCCAGTCACGCCGATTACGAAAAAGCCGCTTTTTCAGGTGTTTGCTGAGAAAATTCGGGGCGCTGAGCAGGTTTACGGGCGGCAGATTCCCTGGTTCATCATGACGAGCCAGATCAATCATGAGGCGACGGTCGAGGCCTTTGCCGATCACGGGCACTTTGGGCTGGATCCGGAGCAGGTGATGTTTTTCACGCAGGGGCTGATGCCGGCGGTGGACTTCAGTGGCAAGATCATCATGGAGGCACCGGGGCGCATTGCGATGAGTCCGGACGGGCATGGCGGCTCGCTGCGGGCGTTGGTGCGGAGCGGGGCGACGGCCAAGATGCGCGCGCTTGGGATCGACACGCTCAGTTATTTTCAGGTCGACAATCCGCTGGTACAGTGCATCGACCCCGCCTTCATCGGTTTCCATCGGCTGGCCAAGGCCGAGATGTCCTCGAAGGCGCTCCCCAAGGCCTATCCGGCCGAGAAGCTGGGGCACTTCTGCCGCTATGAGGGCGACCTGATTGTGGTGGAATACAGCGATATGCCCGAGGAGCTGGCCGAGCGCCGCGACCCCGATGGCGAGCTGACATTTCGCGGCGGCAGCATCGCGATCCATGTGCTGGATGTCGACTTTATCGACCGGCTCGGCGGCGAGGGCGGCGACCAACTGCCTTTTCACAAGGCGACGAAGAAGGTGCCTTTTTATGACAGCCGCAGCGGCGAGACGGTCAAGCCCGAGGAGCCGAACGGCTGCAAATTCGAGATGTTCGTCTTCGATGCGCTGCCCTTCGCCAAGGCGAGCGCCACCATCGAGACCTCGCGCGCCGAGGAGTTCAGTCCGGTGAAGAATGCCGAAGGCGTCGACTCGCCCAAGACCTCGCGCGAAGATCAGTTGCGCCAGCACGCCCGCTGGGTCAAGGCCGCTGGCGTCGAGCTCACGACCGACGAAACCGGCCTGCCGGGCATCCGTTTTGAGATCAGCCCCCTTTTCGCGACCAGCAAGGAAGCATTCGTGGAAGCCTGGCAGCGCATTCCCGAGACCCACCGCCCGACCATCGCGGAAGGTACGGTCATCGAGTAGCTGCCGCCTACCTCGAACAGCTGCGGATTATGGTAGCGGTTTCTTCTGGGCTCGGGATGCCAAGGGCGACCTCTTCTTCCGGCGTCAAACGGCGCAGATTTGCTGATTCTGGCAGGGAGCCGCCCAGATCGGTTAGGTTTGTTTGGTAGCCTTCCCTGTCAAATGTCGGTGCGTCGCCCATGGTGTTGATGATGCTTTTTCCGGTTTGAGCGCTTCAGGCCGTGCGCTGGGTGATGGCCTGTTGGCGGAAGGTGTCGAAGGCGGGGCGGAGCTGGCGGTAGGTGGTGGCGCTGGCGGGGTTGGGTTCGATGGTGTTGCCGGCGAGTTGGGTTTCGAGCGTTTTTTGGACTTGGGGGTAGGTTTCGGGGGCGGTGGCCTTGAGGGCGCGCAGGGCGGCACCGAGGGCGACGGAGTCCGGGCTGCTGAGGCGGCGGACTTTGGCGTTGAAGACGTCGGCGGCGAGCTGCGCGATCTCGGGGTTGGCAGAGGCGCCGCCGGTGAGGTAGAGGGTGTCGGTTTCGAGCGCCATCCAGGCGGTGGAGGCCTGCATGTTGAGGAACTGGCCTTCGACTACTGCGCGGGCGGCCTGCGGCTGGCTTTCCCAGCTTTTGGCGAAGGAGCCGCTGCCGAGAGCCGAGCCGCCGCTGACTCTGGGGCTAATCTCGGGACCGAAAAAGGGGAGGAGAAAGCTGCCGTCGCACCCGGGCTGGGTGTCGCGAATGGCGGTGGAGAACTGCGCCCAGTCCATGCCAAGGGCGTCCCGCACGCGCTCGCGGGCGAGCGACCCGTTGACGAAGCACTGGAGGGTCATCCAGCCGCCGAAAGGGTTGCCGAAGACGTGGCCGCAGCCATCGGGGTCGGTGCGCACCTCGGGCATAGCGGCGAAAAAGGTGTCGGAGGTGCCGAGGCTGACCACCACGCGCCCCGGTTGGGTGGCGAACATGCCGACCAGACTGCTGGGGTTGTCGCCGGTGAAGGCGAGCACCTGCGCGCTGCTGGGGATGCCGAAGCGCTCGGTCAGCCAGCCCGCTGCCGTGCCCGCCCGGGTCTCCGAGGGCTGGATCGCAGGGAGGCGCTTGGCCAGGTCGGGCGCGGTGGCCTCGACCAGCTCGCGATCCCAGTTGCCCGCTTCCAGATTGAGCAGATTCATGCCCGCGCCATCGCCAAAATCAATCGGCGCGTCGGCACCCGCACAGACGCGGGCGAGGAAGGAACTCACGAGATGGATGCGCGCGGTGGCAGCGTAGCCTTCGGGGTCGGTCTGGGCAAAGCGGCGGATTTGCGGCCCGCTGAAGCGCTCGATGGCGCGCGAACCCGTGCGGCGGCAGACCTCGTCGGCACCGCCGACCGCCGCCTCGATCTCGCGGCACTGCGCCGTGGTCGAGCTGTCCATCCAGATCGGCGAGGTCGCGCGCGAAAAGCCACCCGCAAACTGCTCGGCCAGCGGCTGCTGTGCATCGATCGCGCTCAGTTTGGCCAGCCCAGCCTCGTTCAGGTAAACCGTGCCGTGCTGCTGCCCGGCACCGGCGATGGCGCTCACCTCGCTGAGCGGCGCACCGCTCTCGCGCAGTTGCTCGAGGCAGCGCTCCAGCCCTTCGAGCCACATGCGCGGATCGGCGTGCACCTCGCCCGATTTGCCTCCGGGGATGAAGCCGTTGGGTGCCTTCCAGTGGGGCAAATCCTTGCCGAAGTTGACGGAGGCACGCCCCACGACCTGCGCCTTCGCCGCATCCAGAAGGACGGCGGAGACGCTCTGGGTGGAGGCGTCGATGCCGAGCGTGAGCGCCATTAAATGAAGTCGTTGATCAGGTTTTCCAGCATCTCCTGGCGACCGGAGGCCAGCGTGGGCTCGCCCGCCGAGAGCGCGATCTTTTCGAGATCTTCGAGGGTGAGCTCGCCGCGCTCGAACTTGGCTCCAGCGTCGCTGTCGAAGCTGGAATAACGCTCCTGAATAAAGTCCGCGAGCCGCCCGTCTGCGCGAATGGCCGCCGCGATCTTCAGACCCCGCGCAAAGGCGTCCATCCCGCCGATGTGGGCGTGGAAGAGGTCGGAAGGCTCGTGCGACTCGCGACGGCGCTTGGCGTCGAAATTCAGGCCGCCGGTGGTGAAGCCGCCCATCCCGAGCACCACCAGCATGACCTGCGTCGTCTGATAGATGTTGGTCGGAAACTGGTCGGTGTCCCAGCCGATCAGCTGGTCGCCGCGATTGGCGTCGATGCTGCCGAGCATCCTGGCGTTGGCGGCCACCTGAAGGTCGTGCTCGACGGTGTGGCCGGCCAGCTCGGCGTGGTTG
>CAYQTM010000001.1:20095-27509 GCA_964420355.1 uncultured Opitutales bacterium | reverse complement strand
ATCGCGTCGGCGGTTTGACATGGTGGGCGGGTCGCGCAAGGGTTCGCGCTTGCTTCGCTAATTTATTGTGCAGGAAAAACTTCTCTACGATCTCGCCCTGATTCTG
Organism: uncultured Opitutales bacterium; assembly: GCA_964420355.1. Lineage (GTDB taxonomy): Bacteria > Verrucomicrobiota > Verrucomicrobiia > Opitutales > JABSRG01 > CAYQTM01. Next base: position 27,403 of record CAYQTM010000001.1, on the reverse strand, counting down.
CTGCTGGGAACCGCCGCCCAGTGGATGGGTTGGCGCTTTGGGATTCCCTCCATTTTGCTGCTGCTGGTTACGGGGCTAGTGTTCGGGCCGTGGCTGGGCATCCTGACGCCCGACGCCGATTTCCCCAACCTCATCCTGCCGGTCACCTCGCTGGGGGTTGCCGTCATCCTGTTCGAGGGCGGGCTCAACCTGAAGGTCAGCGAGCTGCGCCAGTCGGGCTGGGTGATCGGTCGGCTGGTCACGATCGGGGCGCTGGTCAGTGCGGCGCTCTCGGCGCTGGCTGCGCACTGGGTGCTGGGCTTCGACGTCAGTGTGGCGCTGGTCTTCGGGGCGGTGCTGGTCATCACAGGCCCGACGGTCATCATGCCCATGCTGCGGCAGATTCGCCCGCGCGGGCGCATCAACCATGTTCTCAAATGGGAGGGCATCGTCAACGACCCCGTCGGCGCGGTGCTGGCGGTGCTCATGCTGGAGGCGGCGCTGCTTGGGAGTGCCTCGCAGGCACCTGGGCTGATTATGCTCGGGATCGGCAAGACGCTGCTGGTCGGGGTGCTCGGAAGTGTGGCCGGGGCGCTGCTGCTGGTGGTGGCCTACCGGCGCAACTGGGTGCCAGATTACCTGCATAATCCCGTGGCGCTGGCAGTGGCGATTGGCCTCTTTGTCGGCTCAAATTATATTCAGAAGGAAGCGGGGCTGCTGACCGTCACCCTGCTCGGCATCTTCCTCGCCAATCAAAAATCTTTCCCGGTTCGGCACATCGTCGAGTTCAAGGAAAACCTGCAAGTCCTGCTGATCGCCGGGCTGTTCGTCGTGCTCTCGGCGCGGGTCGAGCCGGAGGTGCTGGCCGAGATCGGCTGGCCGAGCATCGCCTTCATTCTGCTGGCCGTGCTCGTCATCCGCCCGCTCAGCATCATCGCCTCGACTGTTGGCACCGACCTCGACTGGCGCGAGCGCATTTTCCTCATGTTCATGGCGCCGCGCGGCATTGTGGTGACGGCGCTGGCCTCGCTCTTCGCCTTCCGGCTGTCCGAGATGGGCAACGATCTCGGCGAGCGCATGTTCGCGGAGGTGCTCTTCGTTGTGATTGGCACGGTGACGATCTACGGTCTGGCGGCGGGGCCGGTGGCGCGGGCGCTGGGGCTGGGCACCTCCAATCCGCGCGGCCTGCTCATCGTCGGGGCGCACCCCTTTGCCCGGCTGATCGGTGTGGCGCTGCGCCGCTTTGGCATTCCGCCCACCTTCATCGACTCCAACGAGGGCAATATCGAGGCCGCGCGCGAGGCCGGCCTGACCGCTCACGCGGGCAACATCCACAGCGAGGATTTCCTGTCGAGCATCGACTTTTCCGACATCGGCAAGGCGCTCGCGCTTACGGCTAACGATGAAATCAATGCCTTCGCCCAGCATGAGATGAGCAAGTTCGTCGGGCGCGCCAACGTCTATGCCCTGCCGCAACGCCGCCCCGAGGCACCTGCCAGCATCGACCGCCACCCAGACGCCGCTTTTGGCAACGACATGACCTTCAACCGCCTCGAAGGCTTCTTTTACAGCGGTGCCGTCGTCCGCTCGCTCACCGTCACCGAGCAGACCTCCTGGGAAGAACTCCGCGAAAAGGAGCAACTCAAGGCCATCCCCCTCTTTCAGGCGCGCACCGACGGCACCCTGCAAGTCCACACCGAGCAGTCACCCATCGAGACCCTGCGCAAGGGCACCAACCTCATCTTCCTCTCGCTCGACGCCGCCAACCCGCGCAAAGGCGACTGATCGAGCGAAGCGGGCAGCTTCGTGGCGGATTTTTTCATTCGCGGGTCGTTTTCGCTGGTTTGCAATTATAAAGAATGCTAATTTGTCGAGCAGATGAAATTAGCAGACCCCAGCTCGTCGCAACGGGCACCGCACCCTTTTCACATCATGGCCAAGCCCACCGGGCCAATCTGTAACCTCGATTGCGGCTACTGTTTTTATCTGGAAAAAGAGCACTCGCTGCCGGGGCGCGAGCGGCGCTGGCTAATGGACGATGCGACGCTGGAGCAATTCGTTCGCAGCTACATCGAAGCGCAGCCGACCGACATGGTGACTTTTGCCTGGCAGGGTGGGGAGCCGACCCTCTGCGGGCTGCCTTTCTTTCAAAAGGCGGTGGCCTTTCAGAAAAAATACGCCAATGGGCGGACGATTGAGAACAGCTTTCAGACCAACGGCACAACCCTGAACGAAGACTGGGCTAAGTTCTTCGCCGACAACAAGTTCCTGATCGGTGTGAGCATTGATGGCCCCGCTGATCTGCACGACAAATACCGTCTCGACAAGCGGCAGCGTCCCACCCACGCCAAGGTGGTCGAGGGCATCGAAGCGCTCCAGCGCGCCGGTGCTGAATACAACACACTGACCTGCGTTCACAAGGGCAACCAGTCCAAGCCCGAGAAGGTTTACCGATTCCTCAAGGGGCTCGGCAGCAAGTATTTGCAATTCATCCCCATCGTCGAGCGTAAGGCCGACACCTGCGCCTCCAAGCGCGGCCTCACCAACAGCCTGCCGCCACAGGCCGAGGAGGCCGACCCCGACAGCCCGGTCATGCCCTGGTCGGTCGGCTCGCGCGAGTTTGGCGACTTCCTGCTCGGGGTCTTTCGCGACTGGGTGCGCAAGGATGTCGGCAAAATCTACGTGCAGGCCTTCGACATGGCGCTCGGCAAGTGGGTCGGCGCGCCCGGCGGCATCTGCGTCCACGAGCCGACTTGCGGCAAGGCGATGGCGCTGGAAAGCGATGGCGGCGTCTATGCCTGCGACCACTATGTTTACCCCGAATTCCACATCGGCAACCTCAACGAGCAGCCCCTCTCCGAGCTCGCCGCCAGCCCGCGCATGAAGGCCTTCGGCGATGCCAAGCGCGACAGCCTGCCCCGTTACTGCCGCGAGTGCCCCGTGCGCTTCGCCTGCAACGGCGGCTGCCCCAAGCACCGCTTCATCGACACCCCCGACGGCGAACCCGGCCTCAACTACCTCTGCGCCGGCTACCGCAAATTCTTCACTGGCATCGCCGAGCCCATGCGCATTATGACCGAACTTTACCGCCAACAGCGCCCACCCGCCGAAATCATGCAACTGGTCGCCGCCAAACGCGTGCCGGGTTTTAAATGAGCTCAAGCGACCGGGCTGCCGGTCATGGCGAGGAAAGCGCGGAGGAGGCGGAGGCCGTCGGTGCCGGGGTGGATGCTTTCGCAGGCGCGTTCGGGGTGGGGCATCATGCCGACCACGTTGCCGACGCGGTTGCGGATGCCCGCGATGTTATTGATCGAGCCGTTAGGGTTGCCCGAGGCATAGCGCAGGATGACCTGCCGGTTGGCTTCCAGCTCGGCCAGACCGTCTGGCTCGATGCGGTAATTACCTTCGCCGTGCGCGATGGGAATATTGAGCGACTCGCCCAGCTCGCGCCGATTGAAGACCTCGTTCGAGTCCTCGACCTCCAGACGCTGCGTCTGGCAGCGAAACTCCAGACAGTCGTTGCGAATCAGCGCACCCGGCAGCAGCCGCGCCTCGCACAGGATCTGAAAACCGTTGCAGATGCCGACCACCGCGCCACCCTCCGCCGCAAAATTTTGCAGCGCCTTCATCACGGGCGAAAACCGCGCAATCGCACCGCAGCGCAGGTAATCGCCATAGGAAAACCCGCCGGGCACGATCACCAGATCGTAGCTGTCGAGCGTCTCGGTCTTGTGCCAGACCAGCTCGCAGGGCACGCCCAGCACCGAGTGGAAGGCATGGTAGGCATCGCGGTCGCAGTTCGACCCAGGGAATTGTAATACGCCGACTTTCACTCTGCTTGAAATAGCGACTCAGGGCGCGTCTGTCGATGCTTTCTTCGCCGACGCGGGCGCGGGTTTTGATAAAAATGTCTCGGCGCGGTGCGCTTCCGCTGCTAGGTTTAAGTTTTTGGCGATAAGGCCGTTGCGATTCCTGCATAAGCCCCCTTACTGCGCATGGAAAAACCCATTTACATCGTAGGACACAAAAATCCGGATGCGGATGCGATCTGCTCGGCCATTGGTTACGCGGCTTTCAAGCGTGCCAATTCCAGTGGCGATCAGCACTGGCAGGCGGTGCGCTGTGGCAACAGCAACGCCCGGATCGACGCGATTCTCGGACGGCTGAATCTCAGTCTACCGCCTTTTCTCGGAGACGTTACCCCGCGCCTGGCCGATGTGATGATCCCGGCGCACAAGGCGCTGACCGTCTCGCCGGATACCACCTGCGCCGAGGCGCTGGAAATCATTGACGATCACGATGTCCGCGCCCTGCCGGTGCTCGATGCGGAGCGGCGGATCAGCGGTATGGTGTCGGTCTTTAAGCTGGGCGAGTTTTTCGTGCCCAAGCCGGCGCAAACCCGCAATATGCGCCGCGTGGTGACCTCGATCGAGAACATCACCCGCGCGCTCAAGGCCGAGACCCTCAGCGCGGCCGACGCCGAGCGGGTGGAAGAGCTTTATGTGCGGGTCGGCGCGATGGACATCCGCTCCTTTGGGCGCTTCACCGCCGAAGAAAAGGTGGCTGCCAAGCAGAGTATCATCGTGGTGGGCGACCGCTGGGACATTCAGGAAAAGTCGCTCAAAATCGGCGTGCGCCTACTGGTCATCACCGGCGATCTGGAGGTCGAGGAGGACATCATCCAGCACGCGCGCGAAAAGGGGATCAACCTGATCGTCAGCCCCTACGACTCGGCGACCACCTCCTGGGTGATCCGCTCGGCCACGCGTCTGGAGGGGCTGGTCGAGAGCGAGGTGCAGTGTTTCAAGGCCGACGAGCCGCTCAGCGAGGTGCGCCGCAAGCTGGCCACAGCCACCGCGCCGCTCTACGCCGTGACCGATGACGACGGGCGTCTGGAGGGCATTTTTACCAAGTCCGACCTGCTCAAGCCGGTTTCGACCCAGCTCATTCTGGTCGACCACAACGAGCTGAGCCAGGCGATTACCGGTGCCGATCAGGTGAACATCGTCGAGGTGGTCGACCACCACCGGCTCGGCAGCATGCACACCGAGCAGCCCATCCTTTTCATCAACGAGCCTGTGGGTGCGACCTCGACCATCGTGGCCGACCAGTTCCGTCGCGAGGGCATACGCCCCGAACCGCAGATCGCCGGGGTGCTGATGGCCGGGATCATCGCCGACACCCTGCACTGCAAGGGGCCGACCACCACCGCCAAGGACGAAAACCTGCTGACCTGGCTCAGCGAGCACGCCGAGGTGGGGCGCGACGAGATGGCCGACCTCATTTTCTCCTCCGGCTCGGTCATCCTCGGCTCCGACCCCGAAATGATCATCACGACCGACTGCAAAGCCTACGAAGAAGCCGGGGTGCGCTTCTCGGTCAGTCAGGTTGAGGAGCTGGGCTTCGAGTCCTTCTGGCAGCGCAGCGATGCCATCATCGAGGCGCTCGACACCTACCGCAAGGCGCAGGATCTGCACTTCAGCGCTCTGATGGTGACCGACATCAACGAGCAAAACTCGCTGCTCGTGCTCAGCGGCCCCGCCGAGCTGATCGACTCCATCAAATACCCGCACGTCCAAAAAGACCGCGTCTTCGACTTCCAAAACATCGTCAGCCGTAAAAAGCAACTCATCCCCTACTTCAGCAGCCTCCTCCGCCAAGCCTCGACCGTTTAGCGCCCTGGCGCAGCTTCGGCTTGAGTCGCGGAGGCGGGTGGCTATGGTGAGGGCATGACGACGACGGAGAACGGGCTGGATTCTCGCCCGGTGCGGGTGCTGGAGCGCGCCGAGGAGGCCGGGCGGCTGGCGCACGCCATACTGCTCTATGGCGAGAGCCTGCCCGCGCTGGAGGCCGTGGCGCAGCACTTCGCCGGGCGGTTGCTCGGCGGGCAGCCCGAGCGGGTCTTGCAGCACCCCGACTGCTTTGCGCTGCGGCCACAGGGGCGGGCGCGGCAGATTCGGATCGGTGCCAGCGGCGGTGCCGAGATGAATACCATGCGCAAGTTCATCCGCGACATCGCCATGACCAGCAATCAGGGCGGCGGGAAGGTCGGCATCGTTTACGAGGTCGACCGCATGAACGCTTCGACCGCCAACGCCTTCCTCAAGACGCTTGAAGAGCCGCCCGCCGAGACCTGGCTGTTTTTGCTCACCACGCGACCGTATGACCTGCTCGACACCATCCGTAGCCGCTGCGTGAATATCCGCCTGCCCGCCGACCTCGCGCCAGTGGCCGACCGCGCCTGGCAGGATTGGCGGCAGCAGTTCGAGCAGTGGCTGGCTGCGGTGCTGGCCGGCCCTTCGAGCGCCGGCGATGCGGCCAGCCTGCTGCTGCGCGGCAACGGGCTGATCGTCGGCTTCACCGGCATCCTGGATCGCCTCGCGGAGGCGCGCTGGCAGGAGCACAAAAGCAGCCTGCCCGCCGAGATGACCGACGAGCAGAAGGCGGCCTTGCAAGTGGGTCTCAGCAAGGGCATTCGCGACCAGCTTTTTAAGGAGCTGGAGGACAGCCTCGCGCGTTTCGGGCACCAGCACCTCAGCGAACAGGATCCGGCCACCACCGCGCGACGCCTCGCTCAGTCGGTGGGTGCGATCGAGCACGCCAGCGGCCTCCTTAACCTCAATCTGAAAGAGGATGCCGCCCTCGAAACCGTCATCCTCAACCTGCTCCGCATCTGGAGCCGAGGCTGAGCGCGTCGCTTACCAAGTGGTCACCACCGAAGTGCGTGTCCCCGCACCCGCTGAAAACATGACCGCCCGGTCGTGAATTTGAGTGGGGATGCCGCCGGCCATGTCGGCCATGCTGAAGGTGGTGCCACCGCCTTGCGGCTCGACCGATGCGCCCGCAATCACGCTGCCTTCGATCACGCCATTGCCGTCAAAATCATAGACGATGCGGATGTCGGTATTGCCAAAGGCATCCTTCACCAGACCCGCCGTATCGTATTCGCCGCTGGCCGTATCCGTGATCTGCTCTTGCGAAAATGAGAAATAGCCACGTGCGCGAGGATTGAGCTCCCTACGCTCCCCTGAATTCAAGGCGGTGCCGTCTGGGGAGCGCCCGACCAGCGTCTTATAGACATCGGTGCCCGCCGTTTCGAGGCTGATCATGGGGTCGGATCCGCTCACGTTTTCGCCGAAGGTGGGGAAGTAGCCGTAGTCGCTCTCATAGAGCGAGCAGGCGCTTAGCATCTGAGTAAAGAAGTTCTTGGATTTCGCCTTTTTGGCCGTCGTCTGCACACCGCCAGCCACGGGGATGACAATGGCGGCGAGCACCGCGATGATCGCGATCACGGTGAGCAGTTCAATCAGGGTAAAGCCGTTGCGGGGT
>CAYQTM010000001.1:0-19995 GCA_964420355.1 uncultured Opitutales bacterium | reverse complement strand
CGCGATGATCGCGATCACGGTGAGCAGTTCAATCAGGGTAAAGCCGTTGCGGGGTTGTTGCTTCATAGGAAATTTGAGGTAAGGGCGGGATTCACCCGCCAGTGAGGATTTATAGTGATAAAAACGTGGCTCAGTTGAGCTGACAACCTAAAAAGCCGCCAAAACTATATTGACATTCAAGCTACGGCTAGGTTCCGGCAATTTAATTGCAATGCAAATGCAATTTAATTGCTCTGTCGCGAGGCGGCTGTTTCGCCCCTAAATTAAATTATATTTTTTATAATATTGATATAAAACAACTTAAGGAACGTTAAGATAACAGTGGCATCAACTCTGCATTAAAGGGAGCCGATGAAAATGCTCTCCAACACCACTGCTCGTATCGATGTCCAGACAGCACCTTCCGAAGGGGAGCGTCAGCAACTGATGTCCGATCACTTTCCACTAGTTGACGCGACCGTGCGCCGCCTGCGCAATCGCCTGCCGCGCCACGCCGATTTTGAGGAGCTCCACAGCGTGGGCGTCAGCGGCCTGGTTGCCGCCGCCCGGCAATACGAGCCGGGTCGCCACGCCGACTTTCGCCAATACGCCGGTGCCCGCATCCGCGGTGCGATGCTCGATGAGCTGCGCCGCCTCGACTGCACGCCGCGCACAGCCCGCGCCAAGCAGCGCAAGCTCGAAGAGGCCACCATGGAGCTGGAGCAGATTCATGGCCGTGCGCCCACCGAGCGTGAGCTGAGCCATCACATGGGCATGAATGCCACCGAATTTCGCCGCTACCAGCGCAACGCCGCCGACCTGCGGCGCATCTCGATCGAAGCTCCCAGCCAGACCCGCGACGGGCAGACTGGCCAGAGCCTCTGCGATCTCCTGGCCGATGAATCCAGCGAACATGCCTCTGACCGTATGGAACGTGAAGAACTTAGCGAAACGGTCGCCGACCGCATCTCGGAACTCCCCGAGCGCGAGCGCCAAATCCTCTCCCTCTATTACTTTGAAGGCATGCGTCTGGCTGAAATCGCCGAGATCTTTGGCGTGACCGAGGCGCGCATCTGCCAGATTCACACCCGCGTGCTCAAGACTTTGCGTGCCGCCGTTGTGCGGCAACTGGGTTGATAACCAAATGGGCGGGAGGCATGACCTGGGCAGGTCGGCCTCCAACCAAGCCCGCGCGAGCGGGTAACGCGTCTGGAGAGAGGCGCACACGACCGGCGCTCTTGGGCGGGCGCCGGTCTTCTTGCGTGCGCGTGCGTAAAAGCCGCGCTCACAGCATGGGTGAAATTCGCTTATGATTGCCGCCAGCGCACGGCAACGGCGAATCAAAGTTTGCCGAAGCGTCGCTGGCGGATTTACCATCGCCGAGTGACCGATTCGGAAAAGCATTCAGAGGCGCAGGCAAGTGCAAATGCTGCCACCGCCCAGTCCGTCCTTGACCAAACCAGCGGCCAGCCGCTCCCGCCCATCGAACCGAAGGATTACTATGCGGTGATGGTGCATTTTTATCGCGGCGAGCTGGGGCGCATCATGATCTGGCGTCAGCGGCTCGATGTGACGACCAACTGGGCCATCGTCGGCGCGACCGCGATGACCACTTTTGCCCTCGGTGCTCGCGAGAACACGCATCTCATCTTCATGTTTGCCAACTTTCTCATCACTCTGCTGCTCTTCATCGAGGCGCGCCGCTATCGCTATTACGACGCCTTTCGCGCGCGGGTGCGCATGTTGGAAGCGCACTTCATCATGCCTGTGATGATGCGTGAGCACAAACTGCTCTCTGGCGACTGGAAGCGCATCATGGGCGAAGACCTCCTGATGCCGAGCTTTAAAATCTCGCGCCTGCGCACCATCCTGCGGCGCTTTCGTCGCAATTACTGTTGGATCTTCCTGATCGTCGCGGCAGCCTGGTTCGTGAAAATCTGGATCCACTATCCGGATTCGCATACCTGGAACGGCTTCATCAGTGCCCTCGCGGCGCATCACCCGCTCCCCGACGAGATATTCTGGATTCTCTTTGGACTGACCTACATCTTTGTGCTGGCGATGTTCATTGGAGCCTTCTCCATGAAAGCCCAATCCGGCGAATTCTCTTCTGGAGCCATGCGCCGCAAAAAGTGGATGGCCTGAGGCACGACGTGCAATTACACCGCGCGGCTAGGGAATCTTAATCGGCTTCGCACCCTGCGTGCCGCGTGAACCATCAGAGCCAGCACCGATGGGTTCGGGTAGGGCTATCGAATTTCAAAGCTGAAGGGCAAGTAGAAGCTTCCTTCAATGGGTTCGCCATTATAGGTCGCCGGTTCGAAGGTCGAGCTCATCGCGGCTTTTTTCGCTGCTTCGATAAATCCGCTGTTGGTGCGTGAGACGGTCTCGGCCTCTGTGACATTGCCTTGGCGGTCGATCTTTAACCGCAAGGTGAGACGGCCTCTATTGCGTCGGCCTAGCATGTTGCTTGGATAGTTGAGCTCGCCCCGCTGGATCAGCACCGGTTTTGTGCGTATGCCGATTTCCTCTTGTAAGAGCGTGGCGCGGGTTTCGCCTGCCTCCCAGATATACTCGCGAAGGAGATGATAGGACGATATCTTGCGATCTAAGGCCATTTGCCATTGTGAGGCCGCTTTCAGGGCTGCCATAGCGGCTGCGGCATCTTCCAAACCATCGATCACCGCTGCTTCGACCAGCCCTTTTTGATAGAAGCTAACAAAAATCTTCTGTCGCAGCCGCTCCGGTGCTGGGGCAGCGATCACGGGCGGTTGGAGTTGGTTCACTTCAACTTCATCTCTGGAAGACCCACCATTGTGCAGCACCAGCTGTAGTTCACAACGCACGGTTTTACCTTGGTGTTCGGCGGGCGAAAAAGGAAACTCCTCCTTGAATTGGCAAAGAGCCTTGGCCAATTCTTTGGCATCTCCAAAACCGACGATGCGCTCAACTTCGCCCTTTTCATTGATGCGGAAGCGCAGCTCCAGCGCCTCGCCGTCCAGCAGGCTGACCGCATTGTTCAAAAACATGTTGACGGCGAAGGAGAAACTAAAGGCAGCCATCGGCAACGTGTCGGGGCGCTCTTCCGGCTTACCTGCATAGTAAAAGAAGCGAAAAACGCCTTTCTCACGAATCGAGGGTAGCTTTTGTCGATCGACCCGTGCTGACTCGATATGTGCCCAGGCCATGCTCTGTGCCACAGGCGTCAGCAGCGTCTCGGGGAAGTCGTTGCTGGACGGCAAAACCGACAAGGCCACGTCCTCGTGGTTGATTACAATATAGCAGGTGAAGAGATCGTGACTGAGCACTTGCTTGTCTGGAAAAACCGGCGGTGGCACATTCCCAATCCCGCCCAGGCGAAAGCGGTTCAGCTCTTTGCTGGTCAGCGTCCCCGCACCGAGCTGGCTCCAGCCCAGCACCAAACCTGCGAGGAGAATCAATCGGAAAACAGCACGCATAGATAATGCTATACGGCTGAGCGCCGTGCCACTTAACCCGCCCGGGATTTGAGGGGAATCCTCTACCCGCAAAATAAAAGAATGCCAGCAGTCATAAACTGCTGACATTCGGAAATCTGTGGCGCTCAGTTTTCGAGCTTGGGGGCGACGCGTTCTTCGAAGAATTCGTGGAGGACTTCCATGCGGCTCTGCTCTTTGCGGGCTTCATGGATTTCCTCGACGGTGCGCTGTTCTTCGCGGGTGGCCATGCTGCGGCGCATCTTTTGGAGGGCGATATTCTGGAGCTGGCGGACGCGTTCGCGGGTGATGTCGAAGCGTTGGCCGACCTCTTCGAGGGTCAGCGCCCGCTCGCCAGTCAGGCCAAAGCGCAGCTTGATGATCTCGCTCTCGCGCTCGTCGAGGTCGGCCAGCATCTCGGCCACATCCGTGCTGAGGCTCTTGCTGTGGAGCGACTCGAAGGGGGTCTCAGCGTTTTCGTCGCCGACCAGCTCGCCAAAATTGGTGTCCTCGCCCTCGCCCACGGGGGCATCCAGCGAGGTCGGGCGCACGCTCACGCTCTTGAGGTGCGCGATCTTGTTGACCGGCATGCCGACCTCCTCGGCGATCTCGTCGTCGCTTGGCTCGCGTCCCAGTTCCTCCGCCAGCGCCGCCGCCGTCTTGCGGATCTTCGCAATCTTGTCGACCAGATGGACGGGCAGGCGGATCGTTTTGCTCTGGTTGGCCAGCGCGCGCTTGATCGACTGCTTGATCCACCAGGCGGCGTAGGTGCTCAGTTTGCCGCCCTTTTCGGGGTCGAAGCGCTCAACGGCCTTGATCAGCCCGATGTTGCCTTCGCTGATGAGGTCGAGCAGAGGCAGCCCAAAGTTGCTGTAATCGTGCGCGATTTTGACCACCAGGCGCAGGTTGGCCTGAATCATCATCTGGCGCGCCTCTTGGTCGCCCTTTTTGATGCGGTTGGCCAGCTCGACTTCCTGCGCGGGGGTCAGCAGGTCGGTCTTGCCGATTTCCTGTAGGTAAAGCTTGATCGCGCTGCGTTCTGAGGAGGGCAGGGAGCGCACGTCTTCGGCCTTGTCGCTGTGGGCATCAGCCGAGCGGCGGATGCTGACGGAGGCGGGCAGGCGATGAGTCTCGTTCTCGGAAAAGGCGGGCAGTGCCCCGGCGGAACGGTTGGTGGTCTGGGTTGGCTGGCTCATAAGACTGGGTGTTGGAGTGGTGAGGGTGACTGAGCCTCGGGTGGTGGAGAAAGTCAAATGCGCTGGCGCTATTTTAGAATGATTCTGAATCGCGAATAGCTGAATGTCGAGCGATTTCGGGCATGGGAACCCCGACGTGCGAAATTTATTTCCGGGAATTTCACATTTTTTTAAAACTTAACGCAGTTTTCCTGCCAATGACACATCACAGCGCTTAACGGAGGCTATTAACGCAACTTAAGCGCGCATCTTGCAAATCGATCGTGGGGTAGGAGCGTGGAGTAGGGTAGGGGAGGGGAGCGCAGTCACAAGATTCGCGGGGATTTGTGTGATTCGTAGTTCAGACGGCTCGGGGGATTTTCTGCGCTTTCGATGGTGCTTCCGGGCTTGCTTTTCGGGGGTGGATGGGATTCGTTTTGGCATGTCCTTTTTGAATGCGGAGGTGGCTCGGCAGATTGCGGAGTCGGTTGGAACGCCGGTCTATGTCTATGATGCCGAGCGCTTGCGGGCGCAGGCGGAGACGGCGCTGGCGCTGCCCAATGCTTTTGGGCTGAACGTGCGTTATGCGATGAAGGCCGCGCCCAATGCGGCGATCCTGCGGCTGTTTTGCGAGCTGGGGCTGCACATCGACGCCAGCTCGGGCTACGAGGTGCGGCGGGCGCTGGAGGCGGGCGTGCCGGGCGAGCGGATCAGCCTGAGTGCGCAGGAGATTCCGGGCGAGGCCGATTTTCGGGCGCTGATCGAGGCCGGGATGCGCTTCAATGCCTGCTCGCCGCGCCAGCTCGAGACCTACGGGCGGCTCTTCCCCGGCAGCGAGGTGGGCGTGCGCTTCAACCCCGGGCTGGGCTCGGGCGCGACGCAAAAGACCAACGTCGGCGGCCCCGGTTCGAGTTTCGGCATTTGGCACGAGAAGCTGCCCGAGGTGCAGGCCATCGCGGCGCGGCACGGGCTGACCATCGTGCGCGTGCATAGCCACATCGGCTCGGGTGCCGACCCCGTGGTGTGGGATCGCGCGGCGCGACTGACCCTCGATCTAGTCACGCCGCTGGCCGATGTGCGAACGGTGAATCTGGGCGGCGGGTTCAAGGTGGCGCGGATCGAGGCCGAGAAAGCGACCGATCTGATGCAGGTCGGGCAGACCCTGAAGGTGGCCTTCGAGGAGTTCGCGGCGCGCGAAGGGCGGCAACTGCGCCTGGAGATCGAGCCGGGCACCTTTCTAGTCGCCAACGCCGCCAGCCTGCTCTGCCGGGTGGGTGACGTGGTCGACACCGGCGCGTCGGGGCACCGTTTTTTGAAGCTCGACACCGGGATGACCGAGATTTTGCGCCCCTCGCTCTACGGCTCGCAGCACCCCATTCGCATCTTCGCCGCGCCCGATGCCGCGTCCGCGCCGGCGGTGGTGGTCGGCCACTGCTGCGAGTCCGGCGACCTGCTCTCACCTGCGCCCGGCGAACCCGAGGTGCTGTCTGAGCGCGACCTGCCCGCCTGCCAGCCCGGCGACCTCTGCGCGATCGACGGGGTTGGGGCTTACTGTTCCTCGATGAGCGCCAAGAACTACAACAGCTTCCCCGAAGCCCCCGAAGTGCTCCTCGAACCTGGCCAGGCACCGCGCCTCATCCGGCGTCGCCAGGCGCTGGCCGACCTCTGGAAAAACGAGACCGACGAGCCGCTCGCCGGATAGATTTATGGGGCGGGCATTCAGCGGGCGATTGTTTGGGCGCGGGTGGGCGCTGGGGCTAGTCTTGCTCCTCGCCACGGGTTCGCTCGGGGCTGAGACGCTCAAACTCATGTGCTGGAATGTGCGCAACTACACGCTGACCGACCGCATGACTGAGGGCGGCTGGCGGCAGGCCTACCCCAAACCCGAGGCCGAGAAAACCGCGCTGCGGGCGATCATTCTGGCGGAAGATCCGGACATTCTGGCGGTGCAGGAAGTGGGTGGCGCGGCTTACGTCGAGGAACTGCGGCAGGATTTGCGCACGGAGGGGCTGGATTTTCCGCACATCGCGGTGCTGCCGGCGCAGGATACCGCGCGGATGAATGCGGTGCTTTCCAAGCGCCCCTTCAAGCAGGTCTTCGGGCATAAAGACATGGACTTCAAATACTTCGAGCGCCGGATGCGCATGTCGCGCGGCCTCTTAGAAGTCGTTTTCGAGAGCGGCGAAACCGAATGGAGCCTCTTCGTCGTCCACCTCAAGAGCCGCTACACCGACGACGACCGCGACCCCCAAAGCACGATGCGCCGCACCCGCGAGGCGCAGGTGGCGCGCGACCTCATCCGCCACCGCCACCCGCCCGAGTCGCAGCCGCGCTATCTGGTCGTGGGCGACTTCAACGATCACAAGGAGAGCGCGGCGCTGCGGCGTTTTCTGGAGGTCAATGAGCAACCGCTCACGCTGATGCTCGACGCCGAAGACAGCCGCTCCCACCGGTGGACGCACTTCTACGGGCGGCAGGACAGCTACGAGCGGGTCGACTTTCTGCTGGCCTCGCCTGCCATGCTGGAGCACGTCGTGCCTGAGACGGCGGCCATCATCGACGATCCGCTCGCACTGCAAGCCAGCGACCACCGCCCGCTCACCTTGCAACTCGAGTTCACGGATTAGCGAGATTAGAGGGTGCCTGTGGAAAAAGCGAAGATTTTGCCAAAATTTTGCTTGCCAGCGCGCTTTTAATGCGACTGAATCCCATTCGCACACTGCGCTGTATCGTTAATTTTTTATTCAGCTGTCCATGCGCAACTTAACGCAGGGCGCTCTCAATTAGAAAGTCTTAAGCCATCGTCATGAAGAAAACCACACTGTCCATATTCGCGGGGATACTTGCATTCGCCTTGTCTCTGCCCGCGCAGGAGGAAATGTCCCAACTCGCGCCCTTTGTTGTTACGGGTACCCGCACTGAGCGCGTCCAGTCGGAAACCCCGGTTAAGACCGAGCTTCTGCTGGCCGACGATGTTGAACGTTATAACGTTACCTCTTTCCGCGAAGCACTCAAGCTGATCCCCACGGCGCGTTTCGAGAACGACTGCCAGAATTGCGGTTTGAATCAGGTGCAACTGCTCGGCCTGAGCACCGAATACACTGCGATCCTCTTCGATGGGGCGTCCCTCTATTCGGGGCTGGCCAAGGTTTACGGGGCGGATCTGTTTCCGGCCATATTCATCGATCGCATCGAGGTGGTGAAAGGTGGCAGCTCGGTGCTCTACGGCCCGGAGGCGATGGCGGGTGTGGTCAACCTGATCACCGACGAGCCGCTCGAAACCGGCTTCAAGACACGGGTCGGTTACGACAGCATTCTAGGGGATGCCGATGAATACGAGGCCTCCTTTATCGCCGATTACGTCGACCCCGACGGTCTTTACAGCCTCAGCCTCTACGGGCTGTGGAATGACCGTGAAGGACTCGACCTCAGCGGTGACGGGTTCACCGAAATCCCTGAGTTCAACAACAACGTGGTCGGCGGGCAGGCCTGGTGGCACCCCATCGACGGTGCCGACCTCAAGGTGACCTACCAATATATGGATCAAAGCCACCGCGGTGGCGACCGCCTCGATCTGCCCGAAGAGCAGGCGCGTGTGGCGGAGTCGCTCGCGCACAATCTGCACATCGCGCAGGCCATCTGGACGCAGCGAATCAATGCCGGACTCGATTACCGTCTGGGCTTTAGTTACCCTTACATCGACCGCGACAGTTTTTACGGAGCGCGCGGCGACAACGAGCAGCGAGCCTTTGAAGAGGCGGGGAATACCGGCGACGTGACAGAGGCCTTTATCGCTGGCAATCAGGCACAGATCGATCAAGTAGCGCGTCAGGTCTGGGGTTACACCGAAAATCACGTCTACTATTTTGACAGTCAGGTCAACCACTACTGGGGTGACCACACGGTGAGCTACGGCCTGCAATACCGCTACGAAGACCTCACCGACGGGCCGCTTTTCACCGACATCTCAGACGCGCCCGTCACCGAGGACAGCTTCGACAACCTCGGTGTCTTTCTGCAAGACCAGTGGGCGGTCACTGACCGCTTCGAGTTGGTGCCCGGCATCCGAGTCGACGAACACTCGAACGCCAACGATAGGATATTCTCGCCCCGAGTGGCCGCCCGCTTCGATGCGACTAAAGAGCTGACCCTGCGTGCCTCCTGGTCGACCGGCTTCAATGCTCCGGGTGCCTTTAACGAGGACAAGCACATCGGCGTAAACAATGGCGGGGCGATCTTCCTGCGCAACGCGCCGGGCTTGGAAGAAGAAAGCTCGGAGACCTTCAGCTTTGGCGGCGACTTCGTGCCAGCGGCTTTCAATCAGGATCTTATTCTACACTCGCAGGTGCATTACACTCAGCTCGAGGACGCCTTTGAGATCGACGATAGCGATCCCAATAACTGGCTGCGGATCAATGGCCCGGACGCAACGATTTTCGTCTGGGAAAACAACGTGAACTGGGAGATCGACAACTACTGGAGCGTGGACGCCGGCTTGTCTTACATCGACGCGGAGTATGAGGAGCCGATCGAGCGGGTGACCGGCCTGACGACCGATGAGTTCATCAAGCGTCCCAACTGGACGGGGCATCTGGGCGTGACTTACGAGAACCATGACCTCTTCGATGCCAGCGCCCTGCTCGGCTACACCGGCAGCATGATCGCCGTGGGCGAAGATGCCGATATCTGGCGCCATACTCCCGACTTCTGGGTGCTCGATCTCGGCATCTCAAAGCACTTCGACATCCTGCCCAACGGCGAGCATCTGGAGGTTGCCATCGGGGTAGAAAATGCTTTCGACGACCGGCAGGAAGATCTGCAAAACAATGGCGAAGACCGCGACCCGACCTACCTCTACGGTCCCTGGCAACCGCGCACCTACTACGTCCGTGTCACGGCGCAGTGGTAAGCACTCCAAGCCCATTCTTATGCTGAAATCAACAACCCTTATTGCCTTGGCGGGGCTGTTTGCCATCACTGGCGCAGCCCCGCTCGCTGCCCACACCGGCACCGAGGCCGCGTCGGCGGGTGACTGGCACTTCAGTCTGAAAACCGCCGCTCAAGCGCTCGAGAACAGCCCTGACAAGCAGTTACTGCTCGTCTTTAGTGACACCGAGGACTGCCCGCCCTGTATCCGCTTCGAAAGGGAAATCCTTGGGCGCGAGGCCTTCACCAAATACGCCGCCAACCGGCTCGTCCTGCTCAAGCTGCCCTGCGAGTTGCGCACTGGAGAGGCCGTCGACCCCGATCACGAAGCGCTGCGCCAGCTACTGGCAGTTGAAGCTTTCCCCACCTGGTGGCTACTCGACAGCGACTACCTGCCGCTTCTGCAAGGCGGCTACGTGCGCGGCGGCCCAAACGCCCTGCGTCGCCTGCTGGAGGACACCCAGCGAAACGAGGAAATGCTGCCGCTCGCTCAAATCATCCAGCAGCGCTTCGTCCGCTAGCGTCATACGAGACATGCTCGCTTTTATAATGGTGGCACCAGTCTGGCTTGAAGCCGCATAGCGACAGCAGAGCCTAGCCCTAAGTCGGCGGAACGAACAGATAAATCTAGAGCCGTAGCGCGGCGGATTCTTGACGACCCACTGGTGCTGCAAGCCAGCGACCACCGCCCGCTCATCCTGCAACCCGAGTTCGCGGACTGAGCGGGACGGGTATTTGGCCGTTTTCGGGTGGATTCGCGGTTTTTTTGATTTTTTGCTAGTCTTCATGCAGGTTGGAGCCTTAATCTGCGCTCTCTCCATGTTGGATTTGCTGTTCTATATTTTTGCTGCGGTGACGGTGGCTTGCGGTGCGGCCATGGTGCTGAGCCGTAATCCGGTCAATGCAGCGATGTTCATGATCCTCGCTCTGGTCGGGATGTCTGCAACCTTTGTGCTGCTGGAGGCCTTCTTTCTGGCGGCCTTGCAGGTGCTGGTTTATGCGGGCGCGGTGATGGTGCTCTTCCTCTTTATAATAATGCTGCTCGATGTGGAGGCGGGGGAGAAAATCAGCTTCAAATCGGTGACTTCGATCATGAGCGTGGTGGCGCTGGCGGCGCTGGTGGGCTTTGTGATTTATTTATTCAACCCTGGGGCGGCTCCCGAGGGCGCGCGTGCCCTGAGCGACTTTACGCCGCCGGCTCTGCCGCCCGAGGATGCGCCGCACCTCTTCACGACCAGCGCCAAGTCGCTGGGCTATCTGCTCTTTACCAAATACTTGCTGCCCTTGCAGGTGACGGGCTTTTTGCTGCTGGTGGCGATGGTCGGCGTCATCCTGCTGAGCAAAAAGATGACCGCGCGGGGTGCCGCCGAGGCCGAGACCGAGGCTCCTGCGCCCAAGCCCTGACCCGCTTTTCGCTTTTCCCATGACTGTTGGACTCAACGCTTTTCTCCTCGTCGCTGGCCTGCTGTTTGCCATCGGGTTTTTCGGCGTGCTCCTGCGGCGCAATACGCTGATAATCTACATGTCGCTGGAGCTGATGCTGACGGCGATCGGCCTGGCGCTGGTCGCGTTTTCGCGCTTCAACGGCATTATCGACGGCCTGATTTTCTACTTCTTCATCATCACCGTGGCGGCGGCAGAGGTCGCGGTCGGCCTCGCCATCATCGTCCAGCTCTACCGTCGACGCCAGTCGGTGATGGTGGAAGACTTGAGCAGCCTGCGCGACTAACACGATTTTCGGAATGGATACCGGCACACTTTTACTGCTTTTGACCCTGTTGATTCCGCTGGCTTCGGCGGCGATCATTTTGCTGTTTTTGCGGAGCAAAGGGCTGCTAGCCTCGGTGGTTTCCGTGGGCGCGGCGGCGGCGCTGCTGGTGACCTCGCTGATGGCGATCTTTAGCGCGGGCACTTTTGAGACTCCGAGCCTGACCTGGCTACAACTCGGCGATTTCGAGCTGAGCTTTGGGTTCCTCTTCGACCATGCGGCGGCGACCATGCTCTTCGTGGTGGCCTTTGTCGGCTTTCTAATCCACGTATTCAGCCTCGGCTACATGGAGAAAGATTCGGCTAAGGCGCGTTACTTTGGCGGGCTGAGCATCTTCATGTTCTCGATGCTCGGCATCGTGCTGGCCGATAACCTGTTGATGATCTTCGTCTTCTGGGAATTGGTCGGCTTCAGCTCCTACATGCTGATCGGGCACTACCTGCACACCGACGAGGCGCGGCAGGCGGCGAAAAAGGCTTTCATTGTCAACCGCGTGGGCGACCTCGGGTTTCTGATCGGCATCGCTATGTGCTACTGGCACTTCAGCGGCGTGACCGATAACCCCCTGAGCCTCAGCGAGATCGCGGCGGCGGTGGGCGCGAACCCCTCGCTGGTGTCGTGGGGCTTGGCGCTGCTGCTGGCCTGCGGCTTCATCGGCAAGAGCGCGCAGTTCCCGCTGCATGTCTGGCTGCCTGACGCGATGGCCGGCCCGACCCCGGTTTCGGCGCTCATTCACGCGGCGACCATGGTGGCGGCGGGCGTTTATTTCCTCATCCGCATTGTTTTCCTCTTCCCGCCGGAAGCCCTGCAGGTGATCGCCTGGCTGGGCACGGCGATGGCGGTTTATGCGGGCGTGGTGGCCTATGGACAGAGCGACATCAAGCGGATTCTCGCCTATTCGACGCTCTCGCAGCTCGGTTACATGGCGGCGGCTTTTGGCCTCGGGATGCCCGGCCTGGCGCTCTTCCACCTCGCGACTCACGCGTTTTTCAAGGCGCTGCTCTTCCTCGCGGCGGGATCGGTCATCCACGGCTGCCACCACGAGCAGGACATCTTCAAGATGGGCGGCCTGCTGAAGAAGATGCCGCTGACCGCCCTGACTTTTGCCATCGGCACGGCCTCGCTGGCGGGCGTTTATTTCACGGCGGGCTACTGGTCGAAGGACAGCATTCTGCTGGCGGCCTTTGCGGATAACCAGCCGGTGTTCTGGCTGCTGATGCTCGGTGCCTTCCTCACGGCGGGCTACATGGGGCGCCTCTTCTGGATCGCCTTCCTCGGCGAGCCCAAGAGCGAGCACGCCAAGCACGCCCACGAGAGCCCGCTGGTGATGACGGTGCCGCTGATCCTCCTCGCGCTGCTGGCGCTGGTCGGCGGCTTTTACAAGCTCTGGCCGGAGGCGCTCAACGCCGCTTTTTATCACGATGTCAAGCTGGTGCACGATCACCACAGCGCCTACCACGCGGGCTACTGGCCGATTCTTGTGCTCGGCAGCCTCGCCTGGATTGTCGGCCTCGGGCTGAGCTACTGGTTCTACCGTCCGGGCGCGAAGGAAGACCGCCTCGAACAGAGTGCGCCCGGCCTATTCGGCGTCCTGCGCTCGCGCCTGTATTTTGACGAAGCCTACAACTGGTATGTGAAGAAGGTGCAGCAACGCTTTGCTGACCTCATCAACCTGCTCGACATGCTGCTGATTCAGGGGCTGCTGGTGCGCGGCGCAGCGGGCGTGGCGGCGCTGCTCGGCATTTTTGGCCGCATGTTGCACGTCGGCAGCATCCACGGCTACGTCTATTGGTTCCTCATTGGCCTGCTGGTGTTTGGCGGCTATGCAGTCGGCTGGATCGGCTGAATTTTCACTTTTTCGAGCGCCTCGATATATCATGGACTACAACGCGCTGCTGCTTCTTTTTGCTATTTTTGTGCCGCTGGCCGCCGGGCTGGTGGTGGTGCTGATCCGTCTGCCGCGCAAGGCGGTGTCGGTGATCGCGGGGATAGGCTTCGTGGTGCCGGCGCTGATCGCGATTCGGCTGACGGTGGCCTTCGATCCCTCGCAGGCGGGCACTTTTCAGTTCACCAGCATCAATGACACGGGCTTGCAATGGCTGGGCATCCATTTGTTTCTGGGGCTGAACGGCATCTCGCTGCCGCTGTTTTTGCTGGCGGGGATCGTCGGGCTGGCGGCGGGCATTTATGCGCTGAGCATAGAGGTCGAGCGGCGTCGGGCGTTTCTGTTTCTGCTGCTGACCATGCTGGCGGGGCTGATGGGCACCTTCAGCTCGGTCGATATTTTCTTCTTCTACTTCTTCCACGAGCTGGCGCTGATCCCCACCTTTATCCTGATCGGCATCTGGGGAGGGGCGGGACGGCGTCCGGCGGCGATGAAGATGACCATTTATCTGACGCTCGGGGCGCTGCTGACCCTCGCCGGGCTGATCGCGCTCTATATTAATGCGGGCGGGCCGGCGCAGAACTCTTTCAGTCTCATCACCTTGCGTGACTACCTGACCACCCAGCCGCTCGATCAGACCCTGCAGGCCAACATTTTTGCCGCCCTGCTTTTCGGTTTTGGTATTTTGGTCTCGCTCTTCCCATTTCATAGCTGGGCACCCGATGGCTACGCGGCGGCTCCGGCCTCCAACGCCATGCTGCACGCGGGCGTGTTGAAAAAGTTCGGGCTTTACGGACTGGTGCAGATCGCTGCGCCCCTGCTACCGGCGGGTGCGGGCGAGTGGGCACCGGTTCTGGCCTGGCTGGCGCTCGGCAATATCATCATCATCGGCCTGGTGACGATGGCGCAGCGCGATCTGCGGCAGATGCTGGGTTACAGCTCGGTGATGCACATGGGCTATTGCTTTCTCGGCATCGTGACTTTCAACCAGATCGGCATCGGCGGCGCGGTGCTGTTGATGTTCGCCCACGGGCTGTCCGTCGCGCTGCTCTACCTGCTCGCGCAGAGCATTCACGACCGCGCGCGCACCGGCGACATGCTGGAGATGGGCGGCCTGGCCAAGCACGCGCCCCTGCTCGCGGTGACCTTTGTCGCGGGCTCGATGGCCAGCATCGGGCTGCCGGGTTTTGCCAATTTCTGGGGCGAGTTCACCATCTTTATCGCCCTTTGGACTTACGAGCCGTGGATGATGGCGGTGGCCGCCCTCGGCATCGTGATTTCCGCGATTTACGGCCTGCGGGCGGTGGCGCGCATCTTTTTCGGGCCGGAGCACGACCGGATGGCCGCCGTGATTAAAGAGCGACCCATCAAGGACTTGCGTAAGGGTGAGCTGGCGGCGGCCTGCGTTCTGCTGGCGGGTCTGCTGCTCGGCGGACTCTGGCCGCGCAGCTTCTCTGACGCCCTCAGCGCGGAGGTAGCCGCCCAGTATCCCGCGCCCGCCGTGCAGTCCGAGGCCGCGCCCGCCGTCGCCCTCGCGAGCGACCAACCACAACTTTCCGAGCCTGCCAAGTGATGAATCTCGACGCCTTTAAGGAAATCGCTGCCAGCAACAACTGGCTCGCCATCTGGCCTGAAATAGGACTGGGCATTTTTGCGCTGGTGCTGCTGGTGCTCGATCTGCTGGTCAAACCCGAGCAACGCGCCAAGCTGGGCGGCGTGACGATGGCGGTGATGGGCTTTCTGCTCCTCGGTGTGCTGCTCTTCACCCGCCCTGCCGCCGAGGCCGAGGCGATGTTTGGCGGCCTGCTGCTGCAAAATTCGCTGACCTTTACCGGGCGGCTGTTCTTCCTGCTGAGCGGCATCCTAACCTGCTGGATTGGAGGCATTTACCTCGCCAAGCAAGACCTGCCGCGCACCGAGTTCTACATGGTGGTCGCCATCGTCACCGGGGCGCTCATGCTGCTGGTGCAGAGCAATCATTTCATCCTGTTCTTCGTCGCGCTCGAGACGGTGACGATTGGGTTTTACATCCTCGTCAGCTACTGCCGCAACAGCCCTTACTCGCTCGAAGCTGGCCTGAAATACCTGATTCTCGGCGGCCTCAGCACGGCAATTCTGCTCTTCGGCATCGTGCTGCTCTACGGCGCGGCCAGCACGCCCGGCCTGCCCGCCGCGAGCACCGACCCGCTGAATTTCCAGCAGCTCCTCGCCTTTCTGAGCGCCAACCCCGGCAACCCCATCGCGCTGGTCGGCGCGGCGCTGGTGGTGGGCGGCATCGCCTTCAAGATCGGCACCGTGCCCTTCCAAATCTGGATCCCCGACGTCTATCAGGGCGCGCCGACGCCGGTGACCGCCTTCCTCGCGGTGGGCTCCAAGGCGGCGGGCTTCTTCGTGCTGCTCGTGCTGGTGCGCGGCCCCTTTGCCCCGCTCGGTGAGGGCTTGCTGCTGCCCCTGCTCTCGGCGATGGCGATTGTGACCATCCTTTTCGGCAACCTGACGGCGATCAATCAGCGGAACGTCAAGCGCATGATGGGGCTCTCGGGCGTGGCGCACGCGGGCTACCTGCTGCTGGGCATCTGCGCAGTGGTGGCGACCGACAGCGTGGCCTGGGCCTCCTTCGCGGTGGTCTTTTATCTGATGGCCTACCTGCTCGCCTCCTTTGCCGTGTTCGGGGTGATGGCGCTGACCGCCACCAATATCGACGAGGTGCAGGAGCTCGCGCACTACAAGGACTTTGCGAAAAATCAGCCCTACCTCGCCGCCGCGCTGGCGGTCGGGCTGGGTTCGCTGGCGGGCATCCCGCCGCTGGCCGGCTTTATCGGCAAGCTGCTGCTCTTCGTCGCCGCGCTTCAGGCCGGGCTTTACACGCTGGTCGGGGTGGCGATCATTGGCGTGGTCATCTCGATTTACTACTACTTTGGCTGGATTCGCGAAGCTTACTTCAAGAGCGTTGTGCTCCCCGAGGAAGTCGGCTCGCAGACCCGCGCCCCCATCGCCGAGCCCCAGCCGATCTCCGGCTTCAACCGCTTCATCCTCGGCATCCTCACCGTCCTGACCGTCCTCCTCGGCGTCTGGCCCGGCCTCTTCGGCGGCGGCCCCCTCGGCTGAGGCACGATTCATGCGGCTTTTTTTATCTCACGCAAAGACGCTAAGACCCAAAGTTGCGCAGTGTGCGCGATGGAAAATTTGCTCTCCTGATTTCAAAACTATAATGCCATGTCTGAACGCAAACCTGTAATGCTCGTTATCCGTGACGGTTGGGGCGAGAATCATGACGAATCGCTCGACCAGTATAATGCGGTCAAGCTCGCCAAGACGCCACTGAGCGACCGCCTGTCGAAGGAGTGGCCGCGCACGGAGATCATGGCTTGCGGGCCGGACGTCGGTCTGCCCGAGGGTGTGATGGGCAACAGCGAGGTCGGGCACCAGAACATCGGTGCCGGGCGCGTGGTCGACCAGGAGATCATGCGGATCAACAAGGCTTTTGAAAAAGGCACGGTCAAGGACAACGAGGTGCTCAATAAGGCAATGGAGCGCGCCAAGAGCGGCGGCAAGCTGCACCTGATGGGGCTGGTCTCCGACGCCGGGGTTCACGCCATGCTCAACCACCTCACAGGCCTGCTGCGCCTCTGCAAAGAAAAGGGTATCGAGAAGGTATTTGTTCACTGCTTCACCGACGGGCGCGACACGCCGCCCTTCAGTGGAAAGGACTATGTCGCTGAGCTGGAGCAGTTTATGAGCGACAACGAAATCGGCAAGACCGCCAGCATCAGCGGGCGCTTTTGGGCGATGGATCGCGACCACCGCTGGGATCGCGTGCAAAAAGCTTACGATTGCCTGACTGGGCGCAACATCGAGCGCACTGCGGGCAGCGCCAAGGAGGCCATCGAGAGCTATTACGAGACGCCGATCGACGCCAACCGCAAGGGCGATGAGTTCATCCTGCCCACCGCCATCGTCGACAACAGCGGCCAGCCCATCGGCAAGATCGAGAACGGCGACGGCGTGGTGTTCTTTAACTTCCGGGGCGACCGCCCGCGCGAGATCACCCGCGCCTTCATCGAGGACGGTTTCGAGGGCTTCGACCGGGGCGAAAAACTCGACCTCTACTACGCGACGATGACCGATTACCAGAAGGGTCTCTGCCCGAACATCGTCTTTACCAAGCCGCCCAAGATGGACGACATCCTCGGCAGCTACGTCGCCAGCAAGGGCATTCCGCAGTTCCGCTGCGCAGAGACGGAAAAGTTTCCGCACGTTACTTTCTTCTTCAATGACTACCGCGAGGAGCCCTTCGAGGGCGAGGATCGCGGGATGGCACCCAGCCCGCAGGACGTGTCGACCTACGATCAAAAGCCGGAAATGAGCGCTTACCAAGTGCGCGACAACACGGTCGAGGCGATCAAGAGCGGCAAATACGGGCTGATTGTGGTCAATTTTGCCAATCCCGACATGGTGGGGCACACCGGCGTGCTCGACGCGGCGATCAAGGCCTGCGAGACAGTCGACGAGTGTCTGGGCGACCTGCTGGAGGCGCTCGACAGCGTCGGCGGCAAGGCCATCATCACGGCTGACCACGGCAACAGCGACCAGCTTTACGTCCCCGAGACCAAGAGCGCCCACACCTCGCACACGCTCAATCCGGTAGAAGTCGTGCTCTACGGAGAAGGCTGCCAAGGCAAAAAGCTGCGCCCAACCGGCCGCCTTGGCGACATCGCGCCGACCCTCCTCAAGCTGATGGACTTGCCGCAGCCTGAGGCGATGACCGGCGAAAGCCTGATCGCCGAGTAAATCGGGTTCCGCAAATTCACCGCTCTCTGGTAGCTCACCCGACTGTTCCGCGCCTCAAGAGGAGCGGCCTGCTCGGTTTTGAGCTTCTGCGGGCGTCATCCTGAAGATGAGCGTTGCGTAACTGGCGCTGTGCTGGGTGCGCTTCGCGCGACTTTGCGGGCGCGTGTCGCGGCTTGTCGCCGAAATGGGGTCGATTTGCGGCTGGCGGATGCGATCCCAACCGTGATTTTTGAAAAAAATTTGTCTGTGAATAACTCCTTGAGGGTCAAGGGGTCAGGATTTTTTACCAAAAACCGAGGCACTGTATGTTGTGTTGCACAACTGCAGAGAACACAATATGCAAGATTTTAAAATTTTTGGGGTTGCATTGTGAGTAAAAACCAACAAGCTTTTCTTTCACAAGGGGACGGGTAGGGGCATGCTGTTGACCAGCGCACGACACCTGTCTGTCGCCCCGGCTTTCATCACCTTCCCCGCCATCAAATGTCCATTATGCACCGTGCCTCTGCCCTTGCCTGCTGCTACGCAGGTGGGTGGATATGCGGCGGCGGATGGTGCTTTATAAATCGTTAGTAAAACTCCGCGTCGGCTCGTTTTCCGCCTGTCGGCTTCCCTCGACTCACCCCACACCTCCGCAACCACTTCCCACTGCTGCAAACTGCACAAACGCTTCCCATCATGATCCGCAACATCTCCCTCGACGAAGACATCCAAATCAAACGCCTGGCCGAGACGCCCCTCGACCAGAAGCCCCGCTTTGACTGGGCCGCCACCCTCAACGGCGACCGCGTGCGCCGCTCCGACATCATCATCGCCTCGCCCAGCGAGGAGCGCGAGTTCGACCTCGGCGACGTCGCCGAGACCATCGGCCTTGCGCTGACCGACCTGCTGCTCTCGCGCGAGCACGAAGCCTCGGCCATCTTCAGTGAGGAAAATCGCGGCTTCGTCTCCGGCATCGCCCGCCGGGTCGGCGAGAAGCTGATCACCAACCTGCGCGAGGGCAAGGAGATGCGCCTCTCTGAACGGGATCTCTATATGCTGATCGAGAAGGCGCTGATCGAGAGCGACGCCCACGACGTCGCCCGTGCCCTGGTCATCGCCCATTCCGAAGACGCCGCCCGCCCGAACGACGACGACCTCGACGCGCCCGCCACCGCCAATGTGCGCCTGATCCGCCGCAACCGCCAGGTGGTGCCGTGGAACGAGAGCAAGATCGAGGTGGCCGTGCGCAAGGCCTTCCTCGCCCTGCACCTCGACAGCGAGCCCGCCGTGAGCGTCGCGCGCAGCGTGACCGACCGCGTCGTCCGCCAGGGCACCAGCTTCATCGACATCGAGATCGTCGAAGACGTGGTGCAGGAGGAGCTGATGCGGCTCGGGCACTTCAAGGTCGCCGAGGCCTACATTCTCTACCGCGCCCGCCGCCAGTCCGAGCGCGAGGCCGCGGGCGACAGCCCGACCGACCTCCCCGGCCAGCACTCGATGATCGTGGTCAAGACCGCCGACGGCCGCAGCTACCTCTGGGACGGCGTCGACCTGCGCAAGCGCATCGCCTTCGCCAGCATCGGCCTGGATCTCGACCTCAGCGCCGACCAAATCGAGCAAGAGCTGCGCCGCTCGCTGTACCCCGAGATGACCTTTGCCGATCTCAACAAGACGATCATCCTCAACGCCAAGGCGCTGATCGAGCGCGATGCCGACTTCGCGAAATTCGCCGGGCGCGTGCTGCTCACCTTCATTTATGAAGAGGTGCTCGACTGGAAGATCGAAAACGACGGCATCGATAGCCTCAAGGAGGCGCATGTGCGCGCCCTCAAGCGCAACCTCAAGCGCGGGGTCGAAATCGAGCGGATCAACCCGCGCCTGCTGGAGTATAACATCGACCAGCTCGCCGAGGCGCTCGACCCCACCGCCGACCTCGACTTCGATTACCTCGGCGTCCAGACCCTCTACGACCGCTACCTCATCATCGACAAGCAGGTGCGCCCGGTGCGCCGCCTCGAAACGCCGCAGCTCTTC